>CAZKIR010000047.1:1517-5590 GCA_964552835.1 uncultured Bacteroidales bacterium | reverse complement strand
AGAAACCGTGACGACAGAAAATTAACACGAAACCAAAAAATCATTGAACGCGTAGTAAAAAAATCATTGAGCCGGTAACCCCTTGGTTTATTTGCCCCCGGCACCTTTGAAATAATGCTCTTTTTCCGCGAATAGTACGTTAAAACTCGTTAAACTCCCGTAAACCCGGGTAATATATTGCTGGATATGTACTTTTTCTTCATCAGAAAGTTTCTCGTTGCTGTTGATATTTTGTTCCAATACCCTCAGCCTGTCCCGTAGCATCACGATCTTGTGAAAAAAAGCTTCTATTGGTATTTCTTTGTTTTTCACGTCTTCTTTCCCAGGCTCCAGGATAAGTTTTCCACCTTCCCATTTATCACCCATGGGCACGTGTTTTTGCAAAAGCCCGTATTTATCCAGTACATGGGTAAACAATTCTTCAAAAGCAGCCAGGTCTATCGCCGGTGCACCAGTGGTAGCCTCTTGCACATGAGATGGCCTTACCACGTTTAGCTCGTCGCTGGATTTTGAAATAGACATCTTGCCGCCTTTGGCAAAAAATATGTCATAACTAGTCACGTGCACTTCGTTTACGATGCCCTCGCCGTAACGGTCATGGTCTATCTTGGTGCCAGAAATTATTTCTTGTGCCATAGTTCCTTATAATTAAAATTCATGATTCCAGTCTATGAAAGATAGATTTTTGACAAAAATAATCAATTCAATTTTTATATGATTAATTCAGTCCCCTAAAAAACAAGTTTTTCCTGAAAGAATGATACATTGTTCAAACCCCCACGTGAAAAGGTGGCATCATGATTGTACCAAGATGTACGGGATAAATATATATTTAGTGCCAATAGGAAAACTAATGTTTTTAAAAGTGCCGTTTTCTTATAGGGGCTATTTAAACCTGGATTATTCACTAAAAGAAAGAAAAATGGTATTCACCACACCACCAAAATTGCTAAATTATGAACAAAAACCACGAAAATTTGGATGGGAACTGGAATTTTCCAACCTCGGGCTAGAAGAAATCTCTTCTATAATAATCAAGCTTTATGGTGGAAAAATCGATAAAAAAAACCGCTACGTGTACAATATAGAAGATACTAGCTTTGGAACGTTCAAGGTAAAGATTGACACGGGCATCTTGAACCAGGAAAAATACAAGAAATTCGTGAAGATGGCGAATTTTAACTTGGAAAATGCCAGCAACGAGGAATTAGAAAACAAGTTCGGGGATTTTTTACAAAAATTGCTCGAAACCGTTGTGCCCTATGAAGTAGTAACGCCCCCGTTGGAGTTAGAGAAGTTGCCCGGGTTGGAAAAACTACGGGAAAAAATGTACCTTGCCCACGCGGAAGGGACAAAATCAACCTTCACTAACGCTTTTGCCTACCATATTAACCCCGAGGTGTTCTCGCTCGATGCAAAAGAAAACCTGGATGTACTCAGGGCCTTCTTGCTGTTATATCACTTTCTGGTGGATGAACTTGAAATTGATTTGACCCGAAAAATAACCAGCTTTATTAACCCGTTTTCCCGGAAATACACGCGTGAAATCCTGGATTATAATTACCATCCTGGATGGGAACAATTTATTGATGATTATTATCAGCAAAATCCCGATCGCAACCGGCCATTGGATTTGTACCCCTTGTTCTCGTTCGTGAACAGGGAAAAAGTGAAAAGCCTTGATAACCTTGGCAACGTGAAAGAACGGCCTACCTTTCATTATCGTTTGCCCAACAGCTCGATCGAAAAAAAGGATTGGACATTGGCGAATGACTGGGATTATTGGGTAAAGGTTGAGCAACTGGCGCTGGATAAAGATTTATTAAAAAAGCTCTGCAAGGAGTACCTGGAGATGCAAAAAAGTAAAATGCTCAATTTTCGTGAAAAATGGATTGATTTTTTAAAAACAAAGGTTTATGATACATAAAATGTTAAACTTTCCGGTGATTGGCATTTCAGGGCCTGATACGGCCGGGGAGGCTGCCTGGTTTTTCTCGGCATTGTCGGTTTTTTTCTCGGGTGGCTGGCCCGTGCGTATCCGGCCTTCAAACACCAAGTATTTCCAACATGTTGACGGGCTGGTTATCGGGGGTGGCGCTGATATAGACCCCATGGCCTACAAGGACAAGGATTTTATCCAGGAATACCTTGACAAAACCCTACAGGATAAGAAAAAAACTGTATGGGGGCGGATAAAACTTTTTTTTAGCTGGTGGTATTTTCCACTGGTTTATTTTACCCGTAAGTATTTTAGCCGGGAAAGTTCAAAAATTGATAAAGATCGGGATGAACTCGAATTTCAACTTATCCATCAAGCCATGGATAAGAAATTGCCTATCTTGGGCATTTGCCGGGGATCGCAACTGATAAATGTTTATTTCCACGGGAATTTGTACCAAGATATTAACCGTTTTTATTACGAGGAGCCTAACCCCAGGGGGATTTTTCCGGTAAAAACCGTTTATATTAAAGATAATAGTAGGCTACGGCAAATCCTTGGCCTGGAAAAGTTGAGCGTTAATGCTTTGCACCATCAAGCGGTAAAGAAAACAGGACAAGGAATTGATATCGTGGCAAGGGAAGCTAATAAACTCCCCCAGGGAATTGAACATGAGGATCACCATTTTGTGCTGGGTATCCAATGGCACCCCGAGTTTTTATTGTTTCAGCACCATCAGCGAAATATTTTTAAAACCCTGGTTAAAGAAGCCCGAAAAAAGAAAAAAAGAAATTAAAGGGGTTCACGAGCGGTGATACCCGGTGGCATTTAATTCTATTGCCCTGTACCTTTCATAGCGGGCAGGGTCCAGGGGATAGTCCCAGCAACCTTGCCGATGGAAAAAGTCTCCCCCGAAGCCTGATTTAAAGCGGTACAAACCATACATGGGGTGGGATGGGGAAGGCGTACCGGAAATACCGAAAAGATCATATTCTTTCGCACCGGCCGCTTTTGCCCGGCAGATAGCTTCCCATTGTAAGGCATACGTGCCCATGAAATTCCGGTAGGCGTTGGAAGATGCACCATACAAGTAGGTGGCACGTTTCCCGGACAAAGCCAGGAACATCCCGGCAATTGGAATATTGCCCACTTCGGCCAACAAGAGTTTAATGGTTTCATTTTTCTTGAGATTGGCTTTTTTTGCCTTGAAAAGCGAGCGAAAATATTCTATACCGTCCATGTGGATCCTGTTCCTACGGCTGGTTTCCTCATGAAGTTCGTGCCATCGCGGAAGTTCTTCTATCCCTGTTTCCCGTACTTTTACCCCCTTGCGCTTGGCCAGGCGGATGTTATAGCGTGCTTTAGGTTTCATGCCTCTCAAGATTTCTTCTTCGCTTCTTGCTAAACCAATAAAAATGGTGTTAGTAGGAAGGTTGTCCGTGGGCGATTTGCGCAGGTTCCAGTATTCAGTGTCAAAATTCATTCGAAATTCCCTCACGCGGGGGGGCGGGGGGCCTAACCAATTTCCTTTTTCGTCATAGCGATCCTCTTCCTCTGCAAAAGGCGATTTCCAGGCCAAATCATAACGGATAAAGAGGCAATCAGGCGATAAAAAGGGCCGTAAGGCCTCACTTATTTCTTCCAGGTAATTTCCCCGGCGGTCCTTGTCAGGCAGGGGCTCTGGGCCATAGGGCAGGTAGGCCATCTTGGCACCGTTACCGAGGTTTCTGGTCACGACAAGTATATCGCCCAGGTGTTCAGGCTTATATTGTCCCGGCGCTGCCGGTAAAGAAGAGGAAACGGCCAAATCAAACGCTTTGGCTTGCCAACCTTGGTTTAATTTTACCTTGGCCCAGAAAGCAGTTTGTTGAAGTATCCCCGTGGTTTCTATCGCTTCCGTTTGCTTGGGTATAATACCTACATTCATACCTGATCTCCTGATGTTTTCTTGTTTAATATTTGCTAAGTAGTATAATTTGATTTCTTTTTTAATCGTACAAATGCCATGCAAAATTATAATGAATTTAATGGAATAAAAAAATATGCCCAAGAGAAACGGTTTATAGTTGAGAATAAGCATGAACCAAAGGATTGGTAGATTTTTTATACATCTCTTGCAACCTTGTGGATGCAT
>CAZKIR010000047.1:0-1507 GCA_964552835.1 uncultured Bacteroidales bacterium | reverse complement strand
AAGTATAGTAGGTATAGGAAATAAGATGTTAGTTTTCCAATTCGAGGTATCGGGTTCGGCCGTTGGATCGGTAATATATTTTTCAATGCTCGTGCCTGTCAGTTCAATATTTTTTGCCTTCACGTATTGCTCCATTCCACGTGGCCGGACAATTTTTCGAGACCCTGTTCATAATCTGCCCTTTTATACTGGGCCCATGGATAAAAAAGTAAAACAACATGCTACGAAGAATGAAAATTTTACGCGAATATTGTTTTACCGATGGCAATAATTGAAGAAAGAAGTATACTTTTGCAACTTCAAAAATACAAGGTCAAGATATTTTAAATGCAACAATTACGAAATATAGCCATTATCGCGCACGTGGATCACGGAAAAACCACCTTGGTGGATAGGATAATACACGAGTCTAAAATTTTGGACGAGCGAAAAGAACACGGGGATTTAATCCTTGACAGCAATGACCTGGAGAGGGAGAGGGGGATAACCATCCTATCAAAAAATGTATCTGTACAATATAAGGATATTAAGATCAATATTATTGATACCCCGGGGCACGCGGATTTTGGAGGAGAAGTGGAACGTGTACTAAAAATGGCCGATGGCGTGTTGTTGTTGGTTGACGCGTTTGAAGGCCCCATGCCACAGACCCGTTTCGTGCTTGGCAAGGCTATCGAATTGGGCCTAAAGCCCATAGTGGTCATTAATAAAGTAGACAAGCCCAATTGTAAACCGGGTGACGTTCAACAAGACGTGTTCGAGCTCATGTTCAACTTGAATGCCTCGGAAGAACAGCTCGATTTTGAAACCCTTTTCGGTTCGGCCAAACAAGGCTGGATGGGCGAAGATTGGAAAGTGCCTCGGAAAGATATTAAACCCCTTTTAGACAAGATTATTGAAGTTATCCCAGCATCCCCATATCATGAAGGGCCTACGCAAATGCAAGTGGCCTCGCTGGATTATTCCAATTTCGTGGGCCGCATTGCCATTGGCAGGGTGTTCAGGGGAACGATTGAAAACAACAAGGAATACATGCTTTGTAAGCGGGACGGTTCCACCAAAAAAGTAAAAATTAAAGATTTGCTGGTATTTGAAGGCCTTGAAAGAAAAAAAGCCGACTCAGTAAGGTGTGGGGATATCTGTGCCGTGGTTGGTTTAGAAGATTTTGAAATTGGCGACACCTTGGCTGATATAGATCATCCCGAACCACTGCCCCGCATCCGGATAGATGAACCTACCATGAGCATGTTGTTCGTGATAAACAACTCGCCTTTTTACGGGCAAGAGGGCAAATACGTGACATCCCGGCAATTAAGGGATCGCTTGCTCAAGGAAACAGAGAAAAACCTGGCCTTGAAAGTTGAGATGACCGGTTCGGAAGACCGTTTTATCGTTTCGGGCCGGGGCGTGCTGCACCTTTCCATCCTGCTCGAAACCATGCGGCGGGAAGGGTACGAATTACAAGTGGGTAAACCAAAGGTGATCCGTAAAAAGATTGACGGGGTCA
>CAZKIR010000046.1:3333-14371 GCA_964552835.1 uncultured Bacteroidales bacterium | reverse complement strand
TTTGGCCTCGAACGAAGCCGAGAAAGCTTTTAACGACTCCTCTGTATTTATTGAAAAATATATCCGCAACCCCCGCCACATAGAATTTCAAATTATTGCCGACAAACACGGGAACACCATTCATCTTGGCGAAAGGGAATGCTCTATCCAGCGAAAACACCAGAAACTGATTGAAGAATCCCCCTCCCCCGCCCTAGATGACAAGCTGCGTTCTGAAATGGGAGAAGCAGCTATTCGTATGGCCGAGGCCGTTGGGTATTACAGCGCGGGCACGGTTGAATTCCTGCTTGACGCGGACAATAATTTCTATTTCATGGAAATGAACACCCGGATACAGGTAGAACACCCGGTAACTGAGGCAATTACAGGGCTGGATCTTATCGAGCTACAAATCCGGGTAGCCCAGGGCGAAAAACTGCCCATGAGACAATCGCAAGTAAAAATGGACGGTTGGGCCATCGAATGCCGTATAAACGCGGAAGATGTGCAAATGGGCTTCGCGCCAAACCAGGGCATTATCGACAAGGCTTTGTTCCCATCCGGTAAATATATTCGCGTGGATACCGGGATTAGAGACGGGAGTATTATTACCCCGTATTACGATTCGATGATCGCGAAATTGATCGTGAGCGGGTCAAACCGCGAAAAAGCCATTACCAACACGATAATGGCCTTGAACAAAATACGGATTAAAGGTTTTAAAACTACCATCCCCTTTCATAAAGCCGTGATGCATAATAAATCTTTTCGCAAGGGGAAATTTTCCACTTCTTTTATTGAAGACGAGATGGAACAATTATTTTACCAGGAACCCGATGAAGAAAAATTGGCCGCCTTCCTGGCCACCGTTGAACATATCCTGGAATTGAACGATGAAGAAGATATAGTGGATTATGAAAGCGGGAAAAATTTAACCCCTTGGTTATTAAACAAAAGAGCAAAATCATTATAAAAACTATACTCCATGGATGAAAAAATAAAAAATGGAAACGGCAAGGCTGAAAAATATATCGCGTACAGCCCTGAGAAAAAAAAATACGAGGTTAGCTTTAACCCAAAGAAAGGAGTTCGCGTGAACCGTCAGCAAATGGACATAGAACTTACCCAATCGGATGATGGTTTCTATTTTTTGAAATACAAGAACCGGAGATATTTTGCCGAGATCATAGAACGAAACCAAAACAAGCTCACGGTAATGATTAACGGGGTAACCTATGATTTTTCCATCGAGACCCCGATATCTTTCAAGCGAAAGAAATACCTTGAAAAACACGAGGAAAAATCGGCCACCGAACCCATCGTGGCACCCATGCCCGGGAAAATCGTTGAAGTATTGGCCGAAGAAAACACTGATGTAAAATCCGGCGACCCGATTTTTATCCTGGAAGCCATGAAAATGCAAAATGAAATTCTTTCGCACGTGTCCGGGAAAATTTCCAGTATTAAAGTAAACGCGAACGATTCTGTTGTAAAAGGGGATGTGTTGGTAGAGATCGAGAGCTAGTTTGCCCCATGCGCGACATAGGCTTTTTTTTTTTGAAACCCGGCAATTTTAACTGAAAGCATGTAATTTTGGGTTAAATTTATAAATATGAAAACTTTTTTAGACCAGGATTTTTTGTTACAAACCGAATACGCGAAAAAGTTGTACCACGACTATGCCGCTAAAATGCCTATCATCGATTACCATTGCCACCTTCCGCCCAACGAGATCGCGGAAAACAAGCAATATGATAACCTGACCCAAATTTGGCTTTACGGGGACCATTATAAATGGCGTGCCATGCGTACCAATGGGGTAGAGGAAAAATATTGCACGGGCGATGCCAGTGATGAAGAAAAATTTAAAAAATGGGCGGAAACCGTTCCATATACCATGCGCAACCCCTTGTACCACTGGACTCACATGGAGCTTAAACGATATTTTGGAATTGATGAGCTTCTTAGCCCATCCACCGCTGGCAAAATTTTTGCCCAGACCCGCGACATGTTGCAATCTGAAGAGTTTAGGGTCAATGGCCTCCTTGATAAAATGAAAGTGGAAGTGGTTTGCACCACGGACGATCCGCTGGATGATTTATCTTTTCACAAGAAAATAAAAGAAATGGGCCTTTCTACCAGGGTATTGCCTACCTGGCGGCCTGATAAGGCCATGGCCGTTGAAAACCCCGTGGCCTATAACGGGTATATTGATAAGCTGGGCGAGCTTACGGGCATTACCATTTCCGAGTACAACGATTTGTTGTTCGCCTTGCAAAAACGTCATGATTATTTTCATGAAAATGGCTGCCGCTTGTCAGATCATGGCCTGGAAATAATTTTCGCCGAAGATTTTACCGAAAGCCAGGTGCAACAAATTTTCTACAAGATTAAAAAGGGCAACGAGCTGAGGACCGACGAGATACGACGTTTTAAAAGCGCCATGCTCGTGCAATTTGCCTGGATGGATCATGTCAAGGATTGGACCCAACAATTTCACGTGGGGGCCATGCGGAATAATTCTACCCGGATGTTTAATAAACTTGGCCCTGACACGGGTTTCGACTCCATTGGCGATTTTGAACAAGCCAAGCCCATGTCGCGGTTTTTTGATTGGCTTGATAGCCGAGAGCAACTGGCCAAAACGATAATTTATAATTTAAACCCGGCCGATTTCGAGGCCATGGGCACGATGATAGGGAATTTTAATGACGGTTCCGTGCCAGGTAAAATGCAGTTAGGTTCTGGTTGGTGGTTTAATGATCAAAAAAACGGGATGGAGCGGCAGTTAAACGCCTTGTCAAACCTTGGCCTGCTAAGCCGCTTCGTGGGCATGCTTACCGATTCCAGGAGTTTCTTGTCATTCCCCCGGCACGAGTACTTCCGCAGGATATTGTGCAACCTTATCGGGAATGACGTGGAAAATGGTGAAATACCGGATGATATCGATTGGCTGGGCCAGATGGTCCAGGATATATCCTATAATAATGCCAAGAAATATTTCAGGTTTTAAACCTTATATTAATCGCGGGTAACAAGCTTAGGTGTTAATTATTGTCCATGATTATTTACATATACCTTAGAAAGGCCCCTGGTAAGACACTTGCTGCCAGGGGGCTGCTTTTTACAGGTTAATGCCCGGGAAAGCAATTATATTAGAAATGTAATAAAAGGATATTCTTTTCAACGCGAAGTGAAACCTTGTTTTTTTTGGCCTTGCAATTTTTATATAATTTCCCGAAAATCAAACCGTCTTCTTTGGCTACATTAAAAATTTTTCATGTAAAAAAATCCATCTTTCATCACCCCCATTTGGCCGTTCGTCAAAATTAATATTGGCTAAATGCATTTCTTGCAACATTTTGCACCCTTTCAAGTATACTCTGGTGAATTATCTAAAAAGGAAATAATGAAAATCCTAAAGGCAAACATTATTTTGTTGCTTATCTTTTTCAACGCGTGGCCACAAGATTTTAATACCTTAAAAGATTGGTATTACGAGGCTGAAGATCATTTTTATCACGAAGAATTCGAAGAAGCTTTGCCATTGTATTTAAAGCTTTCTGAACGCGATAGCCTGAACGCCAACCTGCATTACAGGATTGGTGCCTGTTACCTGAACCTTCCCGGTATGCAAGCGGACGCCATCAAACATCTTCAACTAGCCATTCGAGATATGGGCAATCGCTACCGGGAAGGTTATTTTGGAGAACGTTCCGCCCCACCGAATGCCCTTTTTCACCTGGGCATGGCCTATCACCTGGCCGAGGATTTTGATAAGGCGCTGTCCTCTTATCGCGAGTTCAAGGCAACTTTGCCTGAACACGAGGTAGAAGCCTTCGATTACGTGGACAGGCAGATCAACACCTGTCAAACAGCTATCGATATGATCGGCGACCCGCTTGATTACAAGATGGAAGCCCTTGCAGAAAAAATTAACAAGCCAGGTGCTAATTATTTTCCCGTGGTTTCCGGCAACAGGAAAGTTTTGGTATATATCCACCAATCCGGTAATCAAAGCTATTTTTATTATTCCCGGCTTGAGAACGGTCAATGGGGCGATCCCGTGGATATCAGCCAACAGCTTGGTGTTGATATCACATCCTATCCTACAAGTTTGAACCACGATGGGACGGTGATGTACCTTTACCAGGAAAAAAAGTACCAGGGGGATATTTACCGGAGCGGGTACAATGAAGGGAAATGGACAAAAGCAGTTGCACTTGATAAAGAAATTAATACACGTTTTAATGAAACCCACGCGAGCCTTTCACCGGATGGGAATACCTTGTATTTTACCAGCGATCGGAGAAAGGGTTTCGGGGGCACGGATATATACATGATCACCAGGGACGATGAGGGAGAATGGGATGAAGCGATAAACCTTGGCCCTGGCATTAATACCCCCTTTCACGAAGAAACCCCGTTTATTTCAAATGATGGGGACAAGCTTTATTTTAGCTCACAAGGCCACGTGTCCATGGGCGGTTTTGATATTTTTAGTTCTGTAAAAAACGCGGACGGCCAATGGAGCTACCCGAACAACCTGGGTTATCCTTTGAACACCACGGGCGATAACCTTTTTTATCAACCAATTGGCGAAGAGGCAGGATATTTATCCGCCCTGGCCCCCGAAAAGAATGAAGGATCCCGCTTGTACCGGGTAGACTTGTCTTCATCTCCCGAAAAACCCTCCCTTGTTACAATAAATGGAAAAGTATGGTTTAGTGACAACCGGCCGGGATATCCTGGCTTGCAGATACTTGTTATCGATACCCTCACGGGCGATACCACGAGCGTTGAGCCTGATCCCGAGAACGGGAATTACACCTGTCAGCTTCCCCCGGCTTACTATAAAATTGCTTATGCAGCAGAAGGTTACAATAGCAAAATCGAGTTTCTCGAGATACCTGAAAATTTTCAACAAGAAGAAAAACAAGTAAGCACGGAGCTGGTACACACGAAAGTTAGTCAAGGTGAATATCTAACGATAAAAGGGATTTATTTCGATAAAAACAAATCGGAACTAAGTGCCGGGGGCAAAGCCCAACTCGAGAAAATTGCCTTGGCCATGAAACGGTACCCGGGGTTGTATATCGACGTGATTGGCCATGCCGATGTTACCGGGGAAAAACAATACAATTTTAAACTGGCAGCAGAAAGGGCCAAGGCGGCCATTGATTATTTGACAGGACGGGATATTGATGCCAACCGGTTCGTGGCAAAAAGCGTGGGCACAGATGAACAAATCGCGATTAATTTTAACCCGGATGGTTCAATAAACGAAGCAGGCCAGAAATATAACCGAAGGGTGGATTTAAAAGTATTTAAATCAGATGAAGACCTGGTGATTGATCAACAAATTGATTTACCAAAATACCTTCGAAAAGAAATTGAACTACCTTACACCGTTTTCCTTGGCGTCTCGGGGAATGAAGGAGAACAAAAATATTTTGCCTACACTGAAAATGATTCGGTAATAATAAAACGGTTTAAAGCCCGTGACCGGTATATATTGACCATGGGGGATTTTGCTTCCAAAGGCGATGCCTTGCCATTGCTAAACGCGGGGCTTGACGCGGGCATGGCCGAAGCGAAGGTGATAAATTATCACGAGATAAATTACCTGATTGATTATCATAAAATTGAAATTAAAAACCGTCCCCGCCCTGCCTCTAAATACACTGTCCAAATGTTGGCCTTAAGAAATCAATTGGCACCAGAAAACATACCCATACCGGATGTAAAAGTATCCAAGGGCCCTGATGCATATTATCGTTATACCAGCGGGGAATTTGAAAGCTACGAGAAAGCCCTCGAGAAATGGGACCAAGTGATCCAGTCTGGGTTTACCAAGGCGTTTATCCGAAAGACCGGTGAAATTCCCAATTATTATAATTAGTCCTTATGTTTGTCTAGAAAATCCAACTTCTGTCTTGTTGCTCAAAAGCCAAATCCTCATCCCGATCTTTAATCGTGAATGCGGTTTAGATTATTAGCGTGCCCCCGCTTTAGGTGGAAATTTGAACTTTCCAGATCAAAGCCTCGACTTTATGGACAGGCCCTAATAAGTTTATTTGTACCTTTGCCCCATGGGCTACAAAGACGTAAATATTTTAGAAAGCGAAAACATCCGGTTACGCGCCCTCGAACCCGAGGATATCGATTTGGTGTACCGCTGGGAAAATGACCCGGGAATATGGTCGGTAAGCAATACCCTTGTCCCTTATTCCAGGGATGTATTAAAACAGTTCCTTGCCCATGCCCACCAGGATATTTTCCAAACCCGTCAAGCAAGGCTCATGATAGACTTGAAAGAGCCTACGATAAGGAGCATTGGTACGATTGATTTGTTTGATTTTGAACCCTACCACAGCCGGTTAGGAATCGGAATTCTTATCAAAGAAAAAAAAGACAGGGAAAAAGGTTACGCGAGAGAAAGCCTGGAGCTTACGCTGAATTATATTTTCAAGGTTTTGCTTATACACCAAGTATATTGCAATATATTAAAAGGTAATACACGTAGCCTGGAGTTGTTTAAAAAACTTGGATTTGAAACAGTGGGGCTAAAGAAAGATTGGATTAAAAACCTGGACGGTTGGCAAGATGAATACCTGCTACAAAAGATAAACCCGTGGGACAATATCTAGTTTAATAAGTGTGCCGATAAGCTAGTTACCAGGTATCTAAAAAAGCATTTTTACTGACAACCCGTGAAGGGCTATGCCTAAATAACAAAACTTAACAATAAGCAGCTTTACATCCTGACAAAAAAACTAAAAGCTAAAAACACCCGTATTTTACCCCACGATAAAAAATTTTACCCCATGATATTGACATTTATCCCAAGGCGAATTTAACAATCCCTTCGATTTGAAGGCTTGCAAGCTTTGATTATATCTTTGTATTAAAGAAGTTGGTCATAGAACATAAAATTATCAATCAACAATTTAATAAAGAATTGATAACATGGCCCCCTCCAAGGCATGATAAAATACAAACAAAAAGATGGTAAAAATTTATAGATCGGGGGTGTTCAGCCCATGCTGGCAAGCACAACCACCTATATCAATATCCCGGCGGCATTTTATTTCCTCGTGCCGTGCACAATGGATGCCCAGGTTTTTCATTTCCTTGTTTTTGCCAACAGAGGTATCAGGAAATTTACCATTCTTTCGGGCTAGCAAAGAAATTGCCATACCAAGCATGGCCAGTGCCAGTAACAACAAGCTTAATAAAATCAGTTTTATCATACAAAATATCCTTTTTACAAAATTAGGGTTTTATCCAATAAACATAAGCGGCAATTAATTGTTTTTATTATTTTTATTTAGACTAATTCTAAATTAGGGTTTTATTAATACCTTTGCAAGACATGGAAATAACAACAAAAACCGAACCCAAAACCAGCGGGCTGCTTTTTACCCGTGACGAGGTGCTTTCAGATTTTCGTCTCGCGTGGCTAAGCCGTTATATTAGCGAGTTAGGAAGGAAAGAAGTCCTTACCGGCAAGGCGAAATTTGGCATTTTTGGAGATGGGAAAGAAACGGCCCAACTTGCTTACGCTAAAGCCTTAAAGCCGGGCGATTGGCGGAGCGGGTATTACCGTGACCAAACCATGATGCTTGCCCTGGGGCTTACCACCCCCGTGGAGCTGTTTGCCCAACTGTACGGCGTGCATGATATATCGTTGAACCCTAGTACAGGGGGGCGTTCTATGGTAAACCACTTTGCCACCCGTAACGTGAACCCGGACGGGAGTTGGAAGGATTTGACCCATGCCGTGAACTCCTCTGCTGACATATCCCCTACCGCCGGGCAAATGCCCAGGTTGCTTGGTTTAGCTTACGCTTCTAAATTATTCCGGGAAAACCCGGAATTGAAAAAATATAAAAACCTTTCCCGTGAAGGGGGCGAGATCGCTTTCGGGACCATTGGCGACGCGAGCACGGCCCAAGGCCATTTTTTTGAAACCATGAACGCCGCGGCCGTGCTACAGGTACCCTTGTCACTCGCCATTTGGGACGATGGCTACGGGGTGTCTGTCCCGACCAACAAACAGGTGGCCAATGGTAATATTTCTGATATATTAAAAGGTTTTGAGCAAAAAAATAGCCAGAAAGGCATTTTATTATACCATATGAAAGGCTGGGACTACCCCACCATGCTTAAAACTTTTAAGGAAGGGGTAAAACAATGCCGTGAAAAGCATGTGCCGGTGGTTTTTCATGTTACCGAGCTTACACAGCCTTCCGGGCATTCCACCTCGGGTTCGCACGAGCGGTATAAATCCAAGGAACGGTTGCAGTGGGAAAAAGACATGGACTCGTTAAAAATGTTCGAGCAATGGATACGGGAAAAAGAATTGGCCAATAAGGCCGAGCTTGAAAAAATAAAGAAATCAGCATACCAGGAAGTAGAAAAGGCCAAAGAAAAAGCGTGGAAAGCATTCATTTCACCAATACATGCAAATAAAAAACAGCTTATTGATTTGGCAAGTAGCCTGAAGGACGAAGCAAAAGAAGAAATAAAAGAAAAAATTACCGGCCTTATTGGTGAATTAAAAAGTAATATCAACCCGGTGCGCAAGGATATTTTAAGTACTGCCCGCCAAATATACCAGTACCTTAGAAAACAAAAAGTAAAAAGCGCACGGGAAACCATGCTAGTCAATTTTATCGGGATATTAAGCAAGCAAAACCAAGAAGCCTATAACGATAAGTTAGTTATCGACAACAAGCGGGGCAGCATGCAAGTTAAAGAAGTGCCCATGAAATATCCTTCAAAGCCCAATATGGTTAACGGGCGCGAATTATTGCGCGATAATTTTAATGCCCTTTTCCACAAGTACCCCAAGTTAGTGACCTTTGGTGAAGATAGCGGCAAACTGGGCGACGTGCACAAGGGGTTGGAAGGTTTGCAGGCAATTCACGGGGAAAACCGCATTACGGACACGGGCATACGCGAGGCTACCATTATCGGGCAAGGAATTGGATTGGCTTTGAGGGGCTTAAGGCCAATTGCCGAGATACAGTACCTGGATTACCTTCTATTTGCCTTGCAAACCCTCAGTGACGACGTGGCCAGCACGTTTTACCGCACGGCCGGGGGGCAAACGGTGCCCCTGATCGTTCGCACCCGGGGACACCGTCTTGAAGGTATATGGCACTCGGGCAGTCCAATGGGCATGGTGATTAATGCCCTTCGTGGGATGCATGTTTGCGTGCCAAGGAATATGGCCCAGGCGGCCGGCTTTTATAACACCCTGTTAGAAGGCGACGATCCCGCCTTGGTTATCGAGCCATTGAATGCTTATGGCGTGAAAGTGCCCTTGCCCGAAAACCTGGGCGAATTCAAAATTCCCCTGGGCACGCCAGAAATAATGGAAGAAGGAAATGATATTACCCTGGTAACTTACGGAAGCTGCGTACGAATAGCCCGGGAGGCCTCTAAAAAAGCAAAAGGACTTGGCATTTCGATCGAGCTAATTGACGTGCAAACCCTTCTGCCATTTGACAAGGGGCACATGATAGCACGTTCGCTTGCCAAAACGAACAAAGTGTTATTTCTTGATGAGGATGTCCCGGGAGGTGCAACCGCTTACATGATGCAAAAAGTGTTGAATGAACAGGAAGGTTATTATCATTTGGATGCGGCCCCGGTGACCCTTTCGGCCAAAGAGCACCGACCGGCTTATTCCACGGACGGGGATTATTTCTCGAAACCGAATGTTGATGACGTGGTTGAAACCATTTATGACATCATGCACGGGCACCAGCCCGTGAAATACCCGTGAATGTATGCAACCCGAAGGTATTCTCGCGGCAGCTAAAAACCTGAAAACTGCTTTATTTCCATTCAAGATCAAGGATTACCGGTAAATGATCGCTGAACCCGTTATTATATTTATAACCAACATAGGTCCGATAGGGTTTTTTGCCGTATCCCTTCACATCGTCCTCGAGCAAAAATCCGGCCTGAAAGACAGAAAAGCTTTCCAGACCGCATGAATAGCCCTGATCAACTTCTAAAAGATAATCTGAAACCATGATTTGATCAAAAATATACCACTGTCCACGATATTTCAGGGTACCGGAAGTGTCGGCATCGGCTATCGGGTAACTTAGGTTAATCAGTTCCCCCCTGGTTTCCGTGCCCGGGTATATAGCCTGCAAGGTATCCTGGATACTTTTGTCCATGGGGCCGTCATTAAAATCGCCCATGACAATGATCTTGGGCCGCGGGTACATTTGAAACAGGGAATCGAGCGATTTTCGTAGCACGCGGGCTGCTAACATTCGCTTGTGTTGGCTTTTATATTGCCCGCCATAACGCGAAGGCCAATGGTTCACGAAGATATGCAAGGTATCTTCTTGTATTTCTGCCATCGCGCGCAAAATATCCCGGGTGTGTAAATTATTGTTCGAAGAAAACTTTACCGGGACAAAATGGCTTGACAAAATTTTTATTTTTCCCGGATCGTATAATAATGCCACGTCGATACCCCGGTGGTCAGGGGATTCGGAATGCACGTACTGATAATTGAACTTTGAAAAAGGGCTTTGGTACACGAGTTGTTTTAAAACGTGTTCATTTTCAATCTCGCAAAGGCCTATGATAGCCGGGGGTTCCCAATCACCCGTGGCCAGCAGCACCTTGTATATATGGTTTAGCTTCGTTTGCAGGCGTTTCCAGGTCCAATGTTTTACCCCGTCAGGGGTAAATTCCCCGTCCATGGTCAAGGAATCATTTTGGATATCAAACAAATTTTCCACGTTATAAAACACGGCACGAGCTTTATTATTTGCAGGCCCGTCTCCATTTTTAATAGCGATGTTGGATGGGTTATTAGAACGGGCCAGTAAATAAAAGCAGCCGGCCAGCAAAAGGTAAAACACGATACGGAAGCTCCCTTTCCTTGTCATGATATAAAGATACTTTTTATTTAGTGTTCTATAATGTCGAGCGTTCGAGCTAAAATGTCCAAGTTCTTTACATCAAAGATAATTAAAATAATAAGAATATAAATATTTGCCAGCCCGTGGTTTATTCAACCAGT
>CAZKIR010000046.1:0-3323 GCA_964552835.1 uncultured Bacteroidales bacterium | reverse complement strand
GGTCAGGTGCCTGGTCCAGCAAACGGCTGTTTCCTTCCAGGTCGTAAGGTGCTTCGCGGGCAAAGTGGATACTGCCTTTGTTTTTGGCAGAAGCCAAGGGGTGTAGCTTGAAATCATATTCTTCCGTGTCCAGGAACAAGGAATCCGGTGCTTCAGTGATAATGTTGACAAATTCAGGTTTTTCCTCGTGTTCAAATTCTTTGGCCAGTTTCATCAGGCAATGGTTAAACTCGTAATGAAAAGCTTTTCCCGAAGTATCGGCATAACCAATCTCGTGTTCCATGTTCCCATAGATAATAGAATTTCCGAAAAGAAGGGAATCCAGGCCGTCATCAAAATAATACAAAACCTCTTCACCTGTTTCCGGGTCTTCGCCCTTGTACAGGAAATAATTGGTAAACAACACGGAGGGGTCCGAGCGGTTGGAAAACGTGCTCCAGTAATTGGCCAGGGTACAGTGGATAAATTCATAACTACCGCCCCGGTACATGGCCACGGTGTGGTACCCGCAATTAGCGATCACCGTGTTATAGGCTTTCACGCGGGCGCCAAAGGCATATAACCCGGCGTAGCTGGCGTTTTGGATAATAGAATTGGTCAACTTCAAATCTGGCTGGGAATAATCCCAAAATTCCCCTACCTGGATACCCGCCGTAGCGTTTTTTATGATGGCGTGGTTTATCTCGTGATCCCGGCTACCGGATACCAGGGCGATCGCGCCCCACTGACCGGGGACTTTATTAAAATCATATCCCGTGAACAACTCGTCGGTGCGGTCGCCTTGAAAAACCACGGGCTCTTCACGCGTGCCGTTTACTTTTAGCGTACCCCTTACCACCAGGCTGGCGTTACGGTGAAAATACACCTGGGCTCCCGGGTGGATGGTGAGGGTGGACAGAGAATCTACCATGAGTACCCGGTATACAAGGTAGGGTTTATCATTTACCCAATTTTGGGATTGGATCACTTCCGCATCATAAAAATGCACGTCCTGCCCGTAGGCTACCAGGTCAACATCTTGCTCATGGCCGTTTGTGGTGAACTGTACCTGATCATTTACCACGAAAGGGTTTGATTGGTCAGTTGGGTCAATTTTAACCTCCACGAAAATATACAAGCTGTCTTTCGCTCTTAACCGAATGTCTTCTTTGCGCCCAACAGGTTCTCCGTCAATATTTACATGAAACATGTTGCCCTTGGCCAGGCGTATGGACTGAATAATAACATCCTGGTTATTTGGGTTATAAACTCTGAAATTCCGGGTAACGGAACCGATTCGTGTAAAAATCGTGTCAAAATGGATGGTATCGGTCGAAAAGGCAATTTTCCCGGTTTTAGATACTTCCGTGAAATCCCTCTCGCATGCAACCATGAACAAAATGGTGAACAAGGGCAATAAAATATATAATAAATAACTTTTCACGTGATGTGCCATTATAAATCAAACTTTACTGCATAACGGCTTTCTTTCTTATTTATTTTAAATGCAGCTTAAAGTTAGCATGGAAAAATGCATGGGGCACGAAATAAGTGTTTTTTTTCAATCTATCCAAATCTAAATTACGCCCCATTCTTTAAATTTTTGGCCAAAAGTTTTTGAAATGTTTCAAACAGTTCTTTCTTGTTAACAGGCTTTTCGAGATAGGCATCGCAACCTGATTTTTTAAGCCTTTCCGGTTCACCGTACACGGTAAATGTAGTTTGGGCAACGATTGGTAAAGCGGGGTATTTTCTTTTTAATTTCTTGATGGCCTTATAGGTGTCTGGTGTGGCTATATGTACATCAACCAAGACGAGGTCGGCATGTTTTTCTTGGCCAATATTTTCCTGCATCCCTTTAATATCTGCCATAGGAAGAAGCCCGGCACCTTTTTGTTTGAGCATCTCGGAAAGAATAAAATAATCTTGTTCATTCCCGTTCACGAACAAGATATTTTTCCCTTTCAAGGGATTGGTTACTATTTGATTTTCTTGTTCCTGTTCGTCTTTCTCGGGCTTGTAGGGCAGGATGAAATAAAAAACCGAGCCTTTGCCGGGTTCTGATTCAACCCATATATTACCCCCGAGAAGTTCAACAATGCCTTTTGAAATAGCCAGTCCCAAACCAGTGCCCTTCTCGCCAGGATATTCCTGGTCATATGCTTGCCCGAAACGCTCGAAGATAAGCTCTTGTTTTTCATGGGGGATCCCGGTACCCGTGTCGGCAACGTAAAATTGCACGAGTTTCATTTTCGGGTAAAGGGCATAACCAAATTCTATAAACCCCTTTTCAGTGAATTTTATGGCATTGCTCAACAAGTTTGTTAAAATTTGCCGCAACCTGGCCGAATCGGTATGTAAAGAAGGCTGCTCATGCCCTTTGCCAACTTTCAGGTGCAAAGCCAGGTTTTTGTTCTCCCTTTTCAATTCTTCGTGAAAAAAAGTGTATACTTCCCTTAAGAATTTATTTATATCTAGCTCATCATAAGATACTTTTAATTGCTCTGCTTCAATTTTGGCAATATCGATAATATCGTTGATCAAGTTTAGTAAAAGCTTCCCGCTACTGGTAATAATATTCAAGAACTTGTTCTTTTTATCAGGCGTAAGGTTTTCTTTTTTTAATAATTCAGTAAACCCCAGTATCCCGTTCAGGGGTGTCCTTATCTCGTGCGACATGTTGGCCAAAAAAGCAGATTTAAGCTGATCGGCCTCTTTGGCTTTTTGCAAGGCTTTTTTAAGCCTCTCTTCCGTTCGTTTTTGTTTGGTAATGTCTCGGGTTATGCCCACGATGCCCTCTATATCCCCTTCCTGGTTTTTCATGGGCACCTTGGTGGCAGAATAAAACCGGATTTCCCCCTCGCGGTTTTTTCTTTTCTCTACCTTGTTGATTAATATATTTCCTGTTTTAATAATTTTTTGTTCATCCTCGTAAGCTGGCCGGGCATCTTTTTTTCTAAAATAATCAAAATCGGACTTTCCCATGGCCTCGTTTGGATCGCCCAAGCCAATTTCCCGTGCTTTGGCCTTGTTGATACGGATAAACCTGGAGTCTTTATCTTTAAAATATATAGTATCGGGAATATTGTCCATCAATATTTGCAGCAGTTCTTTTTCCCTGCCCAATTTTTCCCAATTATCACTTTTTAATGGAGCTTTTTGTACGGTCAGATGCACCTTCTTTTTATTCCCGGGCAATATTTCGAATAACCCATTGGCTGTAACAGCTACAGTATTTCCCGTGGCCGTCATGAAATCTATATCAAAATCTTTGATTTGATCGGGGTTTTCAAAACCAAAACAATTTTCCCGGAATGCTTCTTGTTGGCTTTCTGCAATAAACT
>CAZKIR010000045.1:0-14707 GCA_964552835.1 uncultured Bacteroidales bacterium | reverse complement strand
TCAATTTTTACCGATACATTGGCACCGGTTACTTTTCCTTTTTCCAGCTTGGCATCAATAAATTTCTCGGCATCCGGGTGCTTGATGGATATGCTCAGCATTAAGGCGCCGCGCCGCCCGTCTTGGGCTACTTCGCGGGTTGAGTTCGAGTACCTTTCCATGAACGGGACCACCCCTGTAGAGGTAAGGGCGCTGTTCATTACCGGGCTCCCTGACGGGCGTATATGCGAGAGGTCATGCCCCACGCCTCCCCGGCGTTTCATGAGCTGCACCTGCTCCTGGTCAATTTTCATGACCCCGCCATAGGAATCCGAGTTGCCCGCGTTTCCTATCACGAAACAATTCGAAAGGGAAGCGATCTGGTGTTTGTTGCCAATACCGGCCATTGGCCCCCCCTGGGGCACTATATACTTGAAGTCTTTTAGCAATGAATATATTTTTTCCTCGGGCAAAGGGTTAGGGTATTTTTTTTCAATCCTTGCAATTTCCCTCGCGAGACGGTGGTGCATGTCATCGGGCGTTAGCTCGTAAAGCTTTCCTTCAGAATCTTTTAAGGCATACTTGTTTGCCCATACACGGGCAGCCAGTTCATCCCCTTTAAAATATTTCAAGGATGCCTGGAATGTTTCCTCGTTGCTGTAATGTTTTTTTCTTTCTTCTTTCTTCACCTCAGCCTCTTTTTGGTTTTGCACGGCGATATTCGTTTCTTTTATATCCATCAGTAAAATTTTTAAGATGTTGGAAACCTAATTGATAATTAAAATGGAACCGGGCCAAATTTTGGTTATCAAATTTACAGATAGAAATTGCCTTACACAACATGGGAACACCTGTATTTATTAACATTTGGGCCTAGTTATTAACGGTTGGCCAAAACTATTTGAAATCAATATGTTATATAACATGCCGCGTGATTTTGTCTCCTTTTTTCCTTAAAAAGCTTACCATCATTTTCTTGTTTAAAATGATTTTCAATAATTATTCCAAACTAGCATTTTAGAATGCTTTACTTGATCAAAGGATGAATTATGGTGACGAATGTCATTTTTTGCCTGGGCAATGTAAATTATTGCTAAATAATGAAAAGGGTGAAAAAAATAATCAGGGCACTATTTTATGAATAATTTACCTTTCTTCGCCTTGGATTGGTAAGCTTTTTTGTTTTTTTTATAAGGATATTTTGATACTTTTTTGGGGGGTAGGGGTTGTGTCGAAATACCTTGACAGTTTATTTTTTTACAACCACCTAGTAAATAGGCAAATGCGCGGGAATGGAAGGGGTCAGGTTTTTTCTGGTCCCGGCGCCGTTTGAATGTTATTTAAAATTTCGCGTGTACTCCCTGTCTTCCTCTTGATATAGTTTTTACAAGTATTCCCGGTTTTTTTCCTGAACCCGTCATCTGCCAGGAAATCATCAAATAGCTTTTTCATGCTAAAATAATTGGATATTGAAAAAGCCCCGCCCTGGTGGATTAGCTCGTTGGCTTCGTTAAATTGCTTGTGGTTGGGGCCAAACACGACAGGAATCCCGAAAGTAGCAGCCTCCAGGATATTGTGTATGCCTGCCCCAAAGCCCCCGCCAACGTAAGCGATATCGCCATATTGGTATAAGGATGAGAGCATACCGATATTATCCATTAATAAAACTTCATTGCCTTTCACGTTTTCTGACGAGGCGTTTGAATAACGTATGCAGGGTTTATTGATGGACTGTTCTATCTTGTCCAGGTGTTTTTCATTTATTTCATGGGGGGCCAGGATATATTTCATGTCATGTTCCCGGCGATTGATATACTGTATTAACAAATCCTCGTCTTTTGGCCAGGTACTTCCACCGATCAACATGGTTGATTTATTTTTAAATTCCTTTATAAAGGGGATTTCTTTTTTTTGTGAAGCTACTTTTTGAACCCTGTCAAAGCGCGTGTCGCCTGTAACGGATACTTTTTTTACCCCGATGGTCGATAACAAAGCCTTGGATTCATTGTCTTGCACGAAAATATGTTCAAAACAATGCAGCACTGAACAATAGGGATGGGCAATCTTTTGGAAAAAAAAATGGCTTGCCCTAAAAATACCGGACACGAGATAAGTGGGGATATTTTTATTATTGAGCTCATGGATAAGAAAATACCAAAATTCGTATTTAATAAAAAAAGCCACGCTCGGTTTCACGGTTTGGATAAAATACCGTGCTGATTTTTTGGAATCTAACGGGAGATATGAAACGTAGTTAGCGTATTTATAGTTTTTACGGATTTCATAGCCACTTGGGGAGAAAAAGGTAAGCAATATCTCGTAACCCGGGTTTTCTTCATGAAAAGTCTCGATCAAGGGCCTTCCTTGTTCGAACTCGCCTAACGAGGCACAATGGAACCAGGCAATTTTATTTCCTGCCCCTTGCATTTTCCTGGCCAGGGCTTTTTTCATGTTTTTTCTTCCTTTAAGCCATAACCGGGCCTTTGGGTTAAAGGGGGAGGCAAACACGATGGCCAGGTAGTATAACCGGAGGATAAAGTTATAGATCACTATCATTTTTTTCGCTTTTCGGGCACAAAAGTAATGGCTGGGGCACAATAATTCAAAAATAATTTTAAACAAGGTGCCCCCCTTTTTGTTAAGATGTTGATATACAAAACAAAGTTTGTGAAATGTTTTTTTATGCCTTATTTATTTCCAATGCTTTTTGTTTTATTTTAGGCCCTTGTAATTTTATTTTTTATTTGTAATATTGACATGCAAAACTATTATTTTTGATAGGGACAGGATAAATTCAAGAATAGTAAAATGGACTATAAAGCAATGTTTTTTGGTGATTATCCGGAAAAATACATCCGGGAAGAAGAGGCTGCCATTGCTATATTGCCTGTACCTTATGACGGGACCAGTACATGGGTAAAAGGGGCAGATAAGGCTCCCGGGGCTATCCTGGAGGCTTCGGTACAGTTGGAATGGTATGATGAAGAAACCGGTGCGGAGGTATTCCGGAAAGGGATTTTCACGGATCAACCTTTAGATGGTTTTTCATCGCCAGAAGGCATGGTTGGGGAAACAAAAAACAAGGTAGGCAAGTTGTTGGACAAAAGGTTTTTTATCGTCTCCCTGGGGGGGGAGCATTCGATAAGTATAGGGGCCATCGCGGCCTTCCAGGAAAGGTACAGGGATTTTTCGGTATTGCAAATTGATGCCCATGCCGATTTACGGGAGTCATACATGGGCAGCAAGTACAACCATGCTTGCGTGATGGCAAGGGCGCGGGAGTTATGCCCCATCGTGCAAGTAGGCATCCGGGCCCTGGATAAATCGGAAAGGGAAAAGATGGATATTTCCCGGGTATTCTGGGGAAAAGATATCCATGGGCGAACGGCTTGGTTTGATGACGCTATCAGCAAGCTGGGACAAAATGTTTACATTACCATTGACGTGGACGGTTTTGATCCCTCGGTTTTTCCCTCAACGGGCACACCTGTACCCGGTGGGCTCGATTGGTACCAAGGTTTGCAGTTCCTGAAACGGGTTTCAGAACAAAGGAATATAGTGGGTTTTGACCTGGTAGAATTATGTCCCGATCCCGCGCGGAAGGCCTCTGATTTCGCGGCAGCGCAATTAATTTACAAACTCCTGGGCTATGTGTTTATGAATAGGTGATTTTTAAGTTAGAAAAATTTATACAGTTCATGGGTCGTTTTGGTTAGTATGAATTTCAACAGTGTAGAATAAATTAATCAAGTAAAAAATACCTCGATAAAGATGAAAACTGCTATTATTTATAATAAAGATTTGACGGGGGTTATCAATACCTTCGGGATGCAAAACAAGGAAACCTATGATCCGAAAACCGTGAAACGGGTGGCCACGTCCCTGGAAACAGGGGGGCACAACGTGGAAATTATCGATGGTAACATGCACGTGGTTGAGGCATTACAGGAGTTCATGCCAAAAGTAATGGAAGGCGAGAAAATGGGGATGGTTTTCAACATGGCTTATGGAATCCAGGGCGAGAGCCGGTATACCCACATTCCTTCCATGCTCGAGATGCGGGGCACGCGTTGGCCCTTGACAAGGTGATTACCAAGATTATCATGCAAAAACATGATATCCCTACCCCGAAATTTTGGGTTTTCTCGAGTGTAGACGAGGATATGGCAAACGTGGAGTTCCCGGTTATCGTGAAGCCCAAGATGGAATCTGTTTCTTTTGGCCTGAAGGTTGTGCACAACACGGGGGATTTAAAGGAAGCCGTGGGTTTTATCATACAGGAATTTGACCAGCAAGCGCTCGTGGAACAATTTATCAGGGGCAGGGAATTTGCTGTCGGGATTATCGGGAACAACCCCCTGGAAGCGTTTCCCGTGCTCGAGATTGACCTGGAAAATAATCCCGATGCCATCCAAACCGACATGGACAAGCGGCAAAAGCCCAGGAACAAGATATGCCCGGCCAATATTTCAGAAGAATTGGCCTACGAGATGACCGATTTGAGCAAGAAAGCATTCAGGGCTTTGCAACTAAGGGATTTTGCCCGCGTCGATATCCGCCTTGACGAGAACAACAATATATATCTGCTCGAGATTAATTCAATGGCCAGCCTGGGCGCTAATGGTTCCTATGTTTTCGCGGCTTCCAAGGCGGGATATGATTTTAAAGCTTTGGTAAATAAAATGCTCGACGTGGCCGCCGTGCGTTATTTCACGGATTATTCCTGGAGTGTTGAAGAAGGTACGGGCAAATCGCCCAAGATGCCTTTGCACGTGCGTATGCGCGGTTTTTTACGGGGTAGGCAGGAGAATATCGAGAACCTGCTACGGGACATGGTAAACACCAATAGCTACGTGCGGAACGTGGAAGGCGTGAACGAGCTGGGCAACATGATGAAAAAACAATTGTCTGGATTGGGTTTCAGCCATCAGGTAATGTCCCAATTAGAGGTGGGGAATTTATTATTTTTTACTAATACCGTGAATGAAGATTATGATATCTTGATTATTGGCAATCTTGATAATACAAAAAAGCTTTCCCAGCACCAGTATTTTCAGGCTACCGAGTTAAAGCTTTCCGGCACGGGCATCTGGGAGCACAAAGGTGGCCTGGCCGTGATGATACATGCCCTGCAAGCTTTGAAATATGCACGATTGTTGAAAAAAACTAAAATCGGCATCTTGCTTACTACCGATGATTCTTTACAGGGTAAATTCGCGTATCCCGTGGTACGTGAGAAATCCCTTCGGGCAAAATACATTCTTGGGGTGCATGGGGCGTCCTTGAACGGCGGGATCGTGACCTCGCGCTCGGGGGCGGCTTATTATCGTTGCCAAATGAACCTTATGAAAAGCGATAACGCTACTGACGTGGCCAAGGCCACGGGTATTTTTTCGCGATTGGTTTACCAGTGGACTGAATTGACCAAAGAGGATACCGGGTTGATCGTGGCCCCGCGTGATATCAGGCTCGAATCGAATATCAGGGAGCCATTTGCCCATGGTGAAATTACCTTGAGCGTTCGCTTTCACGAGCAGCCCCAATTTGATGAAGTAGATCGGAAGATCAAACAATTGGTACCGAAAAAATACAAGAACCTTCTTCATTTTCAATTGGAGGGCGGGTTACGTAGGGTCCCGATGCTAAAAACCGAGAAAGTAGAAGAATTGTTCTCAGTTATTAAAAGCTTGTCAGAGAAATTAGATATCCGCTCGAGGGAGGAACACCGGTGGAGCTCGGCCGATATATGTTTCGTGAACAACGAGAAGCATGTTATTGACGGGATGGGGCCGGCCGGTGCCAAACCCACCCGGGCTTCTGAATATATTTTGCGCCATAGCTTGCTGGAGCGCTCGGCTTTATTAGCCATGACTTTATACGAACTGGGCAAAAAGTAAAATGAATATAGGAAGGCTTAACGGAATAAATTATGAACCCTGATTTTAAACAAATAGAAGAAGGCTTTCAGGTAACAGCGGATAAAAAATGCACGGAATCTGCTGGAGGCATGGTATCGACAGCTTCGCCCCAAGCTTCGGAAGCCGGGGCAGAGATGCTTAAAGCTGGTGGCAACGCCATGGATGCGGCCGTGGCTGCTGCTTTTACCCTGGGAGTTACCGAGCCCCAAGCCAGTGGGCTAGGTGGGCAGACCATGCTATTGCTGAATTATCGGCAAAAAGTGGTTGCCCTGGACGGTTCATCAAGGGCCCCTTCGCTGGCCCACGTGAACGCGATATACAAGCCAGACCGCTCGCTTAGCTACCGTGCCACCACGGTGCCCAGTACCCCTGCTACCTTGGGGTATGCCCATCAAAAATATGGTAAGCTGCCCTGGGAAAAAATCCTGGAACCGGCCATTCATTTTGCCCGGCAGGGCTATCCTATTGGTCACTTGCAAAATTGGTTACAAGGGCGGGAGCTGGAAAAATTTCAGCAAGTTGAATCACGCTCGGGCTTGGAATACTTTTATAAAAATGAAAATCCTTACACGGTTGGGGATATCTTTAAACAGCCCGACCTGGCCGATTTGCTTGAAAGATTATCCCGTAAAGGGGTGGAAGAATTTTACCATGGCACCACCGCCCGTCAAATTGATGCCGACATGCGGGAAAACGGGGGATTATTGCGATATGACGATTTGTCATGGATACCTTACCCTTACGAGCGAAAACCCCTGCGTAAAAGGATCCAGGGCATGGACGTGTACACTATGCCGCCCCCGGGTTCAGGCCGTACCCTTTTGTCAACCCTCATGATGCTGGAGTTGTTTTCAAAGATCCCAAATATCAAGGAAGAAAACCACCGGTACCTGATATTTTTAAAAATTATCCGCCGGGCCTTGCTCGAGCGGCGCGACAGGCCTTACGAGCCTAACTTTTACCCCCAGGTGGCCGAGGAAGCAGCCATGTTAAACCAGCGCTATATCCGTAAATACCTGAAAAAAATTATCTCGGAGGTAGATAAAAGCATGTTGCCTTTTATCCCTACCGAGGATGAGGCCTCTGGCGAAACCACGCACCTTTCGGTTATGGACCAAAACGGGATGGCCGTAAGCCTGACCCAATCCATCGAACGGGTGTATGGTAGTAAAGCGGCCGCGGCAGGGCTTGGTTTTCTATATAATAATTATTTGTTTGATTTTGAATACGAGTTGCCTGAACACCCTTTTTACCTGCGGCCTAATTCCGTGCCCTGGGCCACCGTCACCCCCACGCTTATCATGAACCGTGACAAGGTGTGGATGGCACTGGGAAGCCCTGGTAGCGAGCGGATTATTTCTACCCTGGCTTTGTTCTTGTACAACGTGCTGGAAAAAAACATGCCCATTGACCAAGCCATGAAAGAGCCCCGTTTGCATTGCTCTCTGGGCGGCCGTGTTAGCCTGGAAGCTGATCGGTTTGATGGCAAAATGGTTGATTATTTTAAGGAAAAAGGTTTCCGGATCGATAAACGGTCCGCCTATTCTTTTTACCTGGGCTGTTTGCAAGCAGTGCTTCGTAAGAATGATTTATCGGGCTTCCAGGGCGTGGCGGATATACGCCGGGAAGGTACGGCCGTGGGGGCGTGAAAAACTTTTGAAACATGGACACTTTACCTATCCTCCTTTCCATACCCCACGGGGGTATGTTGGTGCCCCCGGAATTAAAGTCCTATATCGATATTCCGGAAAAATATATTTTTGAAGATATAGACCCTTTTAGTCAAGAAATATATGGTTTGAACAGCCGGGCAGCGAAAATCGTGAGCACCCCTTTTGCCCGTGCTTTTATTGACATGAACCGTGCCACCACGGACATGCCTCCTGATTGTCCCGATGGCATCGTGAAATCCAAAACCTGTTTCGCGAGAAGGATCTACAAAAACGATGTTTTGCCCCCTCCTGAAATTGTACGGCAATTAATTGATAAATATTATATTCCATACCACCAAAACTTGTCAAAAGGCATGCAATCTGACATGGTAAAAATGGGTTTTGATTGCCATACCATGGCCGAAAAACCCCCTCCTGTTGCACCGGACACCACGGGGAGACGCCCCTTGATAAACCTGGGCGATAATCATGGTAAGGCCTGCCCATCGGCTATTACTCGAAAGCTGGCACAAGCATTTGCTGAAGCCTTCGGGATACCCATGAAGGAAATTTCTATTAACGAGCCGTTTGCCGGGGGCTATATTACCCGTGAACATGGCCAGGGGCCAAAACCTTTCGTGCAAATCGAGATGAACCGGAGATTATACCTTGCTGGCCCGTGGTTTGACGAGGAATCCTTGATGGTTGATGATGATGGCAAGATCTCGGAGTTGAACGGGAAGTTCTCGAAGGGATTGGAGATTTTTTTGGGGAGATTGGGTTGGTAGGAAAGAAAGGTTTTACCAGTTTGTCTTGCGCATGAAAAGTATGATAAGGAAAAGATATAAAACAAAATACCCCGAGGCAATGGCCAGTTCCTGCCAGGCCACGAAATCTTGAATCTCGCGTAAAATATACTTGGGAAAGGGGTTTGAAATCATGTTGTTCACGGCCTTTACCGGGAAAAATGGCACCAGTTCTTTTATGCTTTCCGGTATTTGCTTCACGTTTTTCAGGATGGCCGTGGCAATGGGCTCGATAAAATAGGTATAAAAAGCGATCATGATGATCGTGAAACCGCTTTTTTTCACGAGTAAGCTTAAAACAAAGGCAAAAAGCAGGAAAACAAAGGTTTGCAGAAAAAATACCGGGATAAATTGCCATTGCAACAGGATAAGATCTATTTCCTTCACGGGCGAGTATACTAGTCCAAGGATAAGCCCCAGGGCCGTGATAAATAGCGTATTTACCAGGGAAAGGTTAAAAACGAGGATAAGTTTTGCCTTGATAAAATCGGCCCGGCTAAGCCCATCGATAATGTTTTGTCGGATGGTGCGGTAACTTATCTCGTTGGTAATGGAGATGATGACCAGGAAAGATAAAAATACCTTGAAAAAAGAAGCTGTAAAGGTGATGTTTTGCCATATGTCCGGGAAATCGTAGATAGGTAGGATGGTTGGGTTTATGCCATTAAAATCAGCTCCTTGGTCGGCCAGGAATTGCAGGAACATTTTCCCGGCAGACAGCACGAAACCCACGATCGCGAAATACAAGATAAAAAGTACCCAGAAAGTGCGGTAATTGGCAATTTTGCGCCATTCGATCAAAAATAGCCTAGTCATCATGTTCTTTTAAAATTTGTAAAAATTTATTTTCCAGGTTTTCTCCCTGGGGTTGCAATTCAGATACGATAACCCTTTGGTCCACCAAATACTGGTTAAGCTCGTATCCACCTATTCCTTCTTTTAATTTGACCTTGAATTTTCCGTTAAATGTTTCAATATTGTCAGCGCGAGTAAAATTTTCCAGTGTTTTTGCCAGGTTTTCTTTTTCAGGCGAGGCCACCAGTACCACCTGGTTTTTCCCGAAGGATTCGTCGACCCGCCCGGTATATATTTTTTTACCTTTTCGGAGCACGGTAAAATGGGTACATACTTTTTGCACCTCGTCAAGCAAATGGCTGGCTAAAATAATGGTTTTTCCCTCGCTGGCAATTCGGGAGATCAAGCCCCTTACTTCAGCTATTCCCTGGGGGTCAAGGCCGTTGGTGGGTTCGTCGAGGATCATGGCAACGGGATCGGAGAGCAACGCAGAGGCAATGGCCAGGCGTTGTTTCATTCCCAAGGAATAGGTTTTAAAAGGATCGTTGGCCCGTTCGGCCAGCCCCACTTTTTCCAGTACCCCGGGTATGCGGCTATATTTTACGTTTTTGATAACTGCCGTGATTTTCAGGTTTTCCGCGGCCGAGAGATAAGGGTAAAAAACAGGGTGTTCCAGGATAGCGCCAATTTTTTTTCGAACGTGTTTCGAAGGAGGGTTTCCAAACCAGGAATAATTGCCGGCATTGGGCGGTATCACGTCCAGGATCATCCCCAGCGTGGTGGTTTTGCCGCTACCATTGGGGCCGAGGAGCCCGAAAACGGAACCTTTTGGCACTTCCAGGGATAAATCCTGCACGGCTTTGATCCGGCCAAACCGCTTATGCAAGCCATGTATGGTAAGCACGTGTTCTTCCATTTTTTATTGTTGTTGGTTGTTTTTATATTTTTTTCCCGGGTTTGCCATACTTTGAAAATCAAAATTCCGAAACACGTGGGGCAGCAGGCCAATATCAATATAACCATGAATATGCAAGGCCATAAATTGGTTTTTACCATACACGATGCCAAAATAATCGATTGGTTTGCCTTTCTTTTCCTTCACGAACATGCTTGTACGCTTGCCCTCTGCCTCCAGGTAAATGATTTGTTCGAAGGCCTCTTTGTCTAATTGATCCAAGATATTGTTATAAGTACTCTCTGGTGGGATCGTATCAAAACGGCTTACTTTCATTTTCCGGATATATTTGAAAAACTGGTTCACCTTCTTGTCCCCTTTCAGGTTAATCATGCGTAAGGTGCTGGGATAAAAGAATAAAGACTTAGATTTGTATTCTTTTTCCAGGTCCTTCAGGATTCTTTCCTGCCCTTTTGTTTGCAATGAGAAGATAACGAGGGCAGCGAGAATAAGCATGGTCTTGTACATGTTATGGGTTTATTTTTTCCAGGTATTTTATTTCTTTGATGTCTAGTAAGTTGGCCAATGTTGTAATCTCGTTCATGTTTATGTCGCCAATGACGCGGACTACCCTGCGTTGTTTGTTATTTTTGGATAAGATATACAGGGCACCAGGGCTGTAGCCCGGGGCTTTTACATAAAAATCTGCTTGTACCGTGTCGTTGTCATACCGGGCGTAGATACTGTAGGGGATATTTTGCAATCTTTTTTTCAAGGCCTCGTACTTGCCTTCTTTGGTTTTCTCGTTGGGATAACTTAAAATTTCTGCCTTTTCAAGGCCTGATAGGGCTGCTTTCACTTTGCCGGTCCTGGCATCATTGAAATTCGATTTTCGCAATAGTTCAAACATCTTGGGCAATACCGATATGTAGGTGTAATCAGGATTCCCGGCTTGAAAACCGAAATATTCGTTTAATGCCTGATCCTGGCCTTGCAAAAGGGCCTGGTTAATGCCAAAAATCATCAACAATAAAAAAAGCCTTTTCATCGCGTACGCGTTTAATAAAGTATGACGGTATATTGGTTTAAATCGTTACAAACATAACTTGAAAAGTTAAAAATCAAAAAAAGCACCGTGATAAAAAGCGCGGTTATTTGCTGATAAATATAAAAGTTTTAAAACTGTAAAAAAAATGCTTGGTTATTTAAGGTTAAAACAAACAGAAGTATTATTTTTGAGTGGGGTTTTAATTAATGCACAATTATTTCTTTGAAAATGGGAATTTTTATCATGAAAAATAAAGTCTAAAAAATGGCACAAGAAAATTCACAATGCAAGGAAAAATTTTTAAACTGGTTTAAAAGGAATAACCAGGAAGGCGAAAATTCGCGAATTGTTCAAGGTTTCGGGGAGCAACTGGACGAGGCTTTCAAAAATCTTGACAAGTATTGTTTTAACTGGCAAGTGGGGCATGAAGTTACCCGTGACGGGTATGCCTATCGCTTGTACCTGGACAAGAACGGGTGCAAGATATCCTTGTTTTATTCGGAAGACGCTGAGCAACTCGGGTTTGACCCGGATCAAATCGTGAAAAGGGATTACTCGATCGCGGAAAAAGAAAAAGACCTTGCTCACGACAAGGAAGAAATGATCAAATGGTTCGACGAACATACCAAGTTTGAACTCCAATCGAACCAAGCCATGGAATTCGTTTCACAACTTGATGAAACTTACCAAAATTTCGAGTTCAAGGGTTCCATGTGGCTTATTGGAAAAAATCTGACAAAAGTGGGGGAACCCTTGTTGATTTCAAAAGATAACATCACCAGGGCCTACCGTTTCGTGAACGAAGTGGAAGAAGGGGAATTGGGTTTTGAAGACGATAAAGTGCTTTATCAGGTTTATGATTATGCTGAAAAACCTGAAGACCTTGAAGCAGACCTGGATTTGACAAAGCAAGATTACGGGGATGAAAAAGATGCCAAGGCGGCGGATTATCTTCAAAAAGCATGGGATTCCATTTCAGTTATTGAACAAGCAGGGGATTACCGCGAACCGCGGAAAAAGAGGGAAATCGATAATTTTGAATATTATGTTAACCAGGCCAAGTCTTTAAACCCTGCTGACGAGAATGTTCGGCAAACCATAACGGATTATGAGGAATACCTTGAAGGTTGGTGGAAAAGAAAATATGATGGCAGCAAGAGGGATTTGATCGTGGTAGCTATCGTGGCGGTTTTGTTCGTGTTTAGTATCACTTTCTCAACCCTGGGCGGTGTTTTTGGAGCATTTTCGGGATCTGGAGAAGAAAAAGCTGCTACCACCGAGCAGGTTGAAAATCAAGATAGCCAGGCTGCGGATCCTCAACCTGGGGAGCTTGATGCATCTCCAGGTGTTGACGTGACCAAAGCGGATGATGATCCAAGTGTATTCGCGAAAATTCTCGGGATATTATTTATGATTATATTCAACTTGTTATATATTGGTTCGTACGTAGGTTATTATTGGGCCAAGAAAGCCCCTGTATGGCTTATTGACAAGCGGAACGAAAACCCCGTGCGCAGGCCAATATCCCGGTTTTTTGCCCGTTTTACAGGAGGATTGGCCACTACTACTTACGTGGAAAAAGTACATTACAGTGATGGCCGCACGGAAACCCGCTCGGATTCCTTCACGGGACCGGTTATGGCCTTGTTCACCTGGTTTTTTTATTACGGGGTGTTCTTGACACTCGTGCCCCTTTGGACGATAATTAGTTACTTGAGAAATTACGTGTGGTATAAATAAAAAAATGCTTGGATGAATAAATCCAAGCATTTTTTTTACCCTTTCAGTTTTTTGGCCTTACTAAAATATTTCTTGGCTTTTCGCAGTTTTCCAAGGCTTTCGAGCGATTCTCCCATGTTTTCATGGGCCAGGGTGTTTTCCGGGTCCAGTTCGATGGCTTTTTCCAGTAATTCCACGGCTTTCTCGTGTTGTCCTGTCCCCATGTAGAGCACGGCCATGTTGTTATAAGTCATGGAAAAATCTGGATGGTATTTAATTGATTGGTTGTAATAAGCCATCGCATTTTTCTCGTCGTTTGTTTTGGACGACGCGTATCCCAGAAGGAAAAAAGCATCCGAGAAGTCTTTCGGGTTTTTTCCGACCACTTTTTTCAGGTGGACGATGGCCTCGTTGAACCGTGACATGTTATAATAAAGCTTTCCCAAGAGGTAATGGGAATTGATTTCCAGCCATTCCATTCCAGTGGCTTCGCCTATTTCAACCCCTTTTTCCAGGACTTTCCTTCCTTTATCGTTCATTTTCAGGTTATAATATATTACCCCGAGATAATACAAGTCTTCGTTATTCAGGTTATTACCGGCTTTTTCAAAATACCCGAGTGCTTTTTCATCTTCATTTTTAAAATAGTATATTTCTCCTAATAACGCGTATACCATTATATCGGGTCCGTCAAAGGCCAAAGCTTTGTTCGCGTATTCCAGGGCCTTGTCATACTTTTTAAACCGGACATATATTTCACCGATCCGTGTATTCAGGTATGACATGTCTTGAATTTCGAGTGCTTTGAGATAATAATCCAGGGCGTCTTCCAAATGGTCGTTATCCTTGTATAAGGTAGCTATTTCCAGCATATTATAGTGGTCATTTGGTGCCATCTCGTGTGCCTTGAGAAATGCTGCCAAGGCTTTGTTTTGATTGTCAGGCAAATTTGAACGTTTCAAGGCCCGCCCGTAAAAATAGAAAAAATTATCGTCGGCAGCCCCTGGTGCCAAGTCCAAAAACTTATCGTAATAATTAGCGGCCTTGGTATAATTTTCAACCAAAGGTTCGCTGGGATTGTCCATGATATAGTTTGCCACCTTAAGATGGGCATCCGCGTGGTCCGGGTCTAATTCAATTGTTTTTTCAAAGCATTCGAAAGCTTTGTCAATGTTTTTGGTTACCAGGTAAGTATTTCCCAGCTGGAAAAAAGCCTCGGCATTTTCCGGGTTATGCTCGATAGACTTCTGAAATGAGGTGATGGCTTCTTCATTTTTGTCAAGCATCAAGTAGGCGTTGCCCAGGTTGTAATAAATATCTTTAAAACCGGGGTTGGCTTTCAAGGCTTTATTGTAATATTCTATGGCCAGGTCATATTTTTGAAGGTTGTCATAGGTAGAGCCCAGGAAAAACAAGCTGAAAAAATCATCCGGTTTTAACTTGATGGCTTTTTGGCAATATTCTTCGGCCTTTTGATTGTTATTGTTTTCTTGATGGATATGGGCTAGCATTGCCAGGGCATCTGCTTTCTTGTTGTTTAATTCCAGGATTTTATTGTAATACCCGATGGCTTTTTCATGCTCTCCTTTTGAATAATATGCCATGCCCATGTTGTCCAGGCCCTCAATATAGTTTTCGTCAATTGACAGGGCTTTGTTCAGGTATTCGATGGCTGTTTCGTAATCCCCCATCCGGGTATATTCTGATCCGATGTTACTGTATGCTACTTTATAATTTGGATCAAGGGCAATGGCTTTCTTGAAACTTTTTATGGCTGCCTCGTTTTTCCCCTTGTACGATAGGTAATTTCCCATTGCGTTATGGGCGTCAACCAGGTTAGGTTTCATTTCCAATGCCTTTGAAATCCACTTGTGGGCTTCCTCGTGGTTTTCCAT
>CAZKIR010000044.1:0-14772 GCA_964552835.1 uncultured Bacteroidales bacterium | reverse complement strand
TTCATCAAGGGGAACCTTCATATCAAGCAGAACACTATCCCGGTAAATACCTTGGCAAGCACTCTATGGGCACAAATTTTCGGGGTGTTGCAAGTCAATTTTCACAAGAAAGAAATATTTGATTTATACAAGATGAGCAAGCAGGATATCGTGAAATGTCATTTTAACTTGTTAATTGATGGGATCAAGAAAATATAAAACAGCTTTTCTCTTGCTGGGCCTATTCATGGGCATGGCGAATTGCCTTGGGCAAGACAGTTTGTTGTTAGGATATATCCGGACAGGGATACAAAATAACCATGCCATGCAACAGGAACAGGCTAATTACCAGAAGAGCTTGCTTGCCCTTGAAGTGGCTAAATCCATGTTTTACCCTAACCTAAGCTTCAACGCCCGCTACTCCGTGGCCGAAGGTGGGAGGGAAGTGCCATTGCCCGTGGGCGATCTGCTAAACCCGGTATACCAAAACCTGAACCAGATCAATGATCAATTGCATGGCGACTTGCCCCCGGCCCTGCAACCTGATGATTATCCCACCATCGATAACGAGACCATCCGGTTTTTAAGGCCTACCGAACACGAGACGAAAATCCGGTTGGTACAACCTTTATTCAACCATCAAATATACTTGAACAAGCAGGTAAAGGAACAACTAAACCAAGCCGAGGGGGCTAAGCTTGAAGCTTTTAAAAGACAACTGGTGGCCGATATAAAAAAAGCTTATTATGATTACTTGAAATCAGTTGAAGCGCTGCGGATCATAGAAGATAACATGTCATTGCTTGAAGAGAACGCGCGGGTAAACAAGAAGTTGTTTGAAAACCATAAAATAACCAGGGACAAGGTATACCGTTCGGAAGCCAGGATCGCCAATTTAAAACAAGAAAAAGCATCGGTACTTCAACAACATAAGACGGCCAAGGCATATTTTAATTTTTTATTGAACAGGCCTTTAGAAACAAGGATCGACACACTTGAAACACTTTCCTTTCCCTTGGTTTCGCGAGGGCAAGGAGAAGCTATTGAAAAGGCCTTGCAAGACAGGGAAGAAATACGCCGCTTGGATAATTACATAAATGCAGCCGACAAAAAAGTAGATTTGAAACAATTTAATGCCTTGCCCACCATCACCACGGTTATCGATTACGGATTTCAGGGCGAAACCTATGAATTTACCAAGGAATATGATTTCGCGATGGCATCGGTTATCCTGAGCTGGGATTTGTTCAAGGGATTAAAAAACCGCCAGGAAATCGAGCAGGCAAAGCTCGACAAGGCCATTGCCGAATCAAGAAAGGCTGAAACGGGACAAAAAATCCGATTGGATGTCATACGATCCTATTATGCCCTCGAGGCGGCCCGACAGGCTGTTTTATCAGCCCGTCAGGAGCTAAAGGCCAGCAAGAAGGCTTTTGGGGTTGTCAGGCAAACCTATCGTCAAGGACAGGCGAACATGCTCGAGTACCTGGATGCACACGCTGCTTATAGTAATGCCCGGAACAACCTGAACATAAAAAAATATGATTTACACAAAAGCTGGGCCGATCTTGAACGGGCAGCTTGCTTGTTTGATTTATCCCTGGTGGAAATAAATAATTAAACTAATAAAAGAGTTAAAATATGGCCAAATTGTTAAGTTTCCATGGATTCATCCTCTTTTTCCTGGTTTTTACAACATTTATGTCTTGCCGACAGGAACAGGAAAAAAAGGAACAGCTACCAGTCCCCGTTACCTTGTACAAGGCAAAAACGGTAAATTATCAGGAAATTATCAACACCAGTGGACAGGTGGCCTCCCGCCAGGAAGTAAAATTAAGTTTTAAGACCGGGGGCATCATACGAAAAATGTATTATGACGAGGGGGATGAAGTAAAAAAAGGGGATCTATTGGCCAGTTTGAAAATGGATGAAGTAAAGGCCCATTTGCAAAAAGCTAAACTGGCCATGGAAAAAGCCCATCGGGATTTCAAGCGCGCTAAAAACCTGTACAGGGACAGCGTGGCTACCCTGGAGGTTTTTCAAAATGCCCAAACGGCTTTAAACCTGGCTAAATCCGACATGGAAGTAGCCCGCTTTAACTTTCAGCACGCGGCCATCAAGGCACCTTCTAACGGCCTTATTTTACGAAAACTCGTGGAAGAGCAGGAAATCGTTTCGTCCGGGTACCCGGTATACCTGTTTGGCTCCCGTGAGAAAGAATGGATTGTCCGGGTTAATGTACCCGATAAGGATGTCATAAACCTTGCCATTGGCGATACGGCCGAGGTACTTCTTGACCCTTACCCCGACCAGGTGTTCCCGGCCAGGATAACGCGGCCGATCCGTATACCGGTACCTACAGTGTAGAAATGGGAATAAACCCGGGCAAGTTTAATATGGTGCCAGGTTTTATTGCCAAGGTAAAAATTTATACCAGCAAATTCAAGAAACTCGTGCAAATACCCGTGGAATCGCTTTTAGAAGCACAGGAAAGGATCGGCTATGTTTACCATGTGAAAAATAACAAGCCCGTGAGGAAACCTGTCCGGATGTACAAGATACAAAAAGATTCCTTGTTGATAGAAAAAGGGGTAAAACCAGGAGACCAGCTTATCGTGAAAGGGGTAAATTACGTGAAGCCAGGTGTCCCGATCACGGTACGCGAAAATTTCCCGAACGGCCCCGGCCAAGAGAAAAAAAACAATTAAGAAATTAAATCGTATGAAACTTCCTAAATTCGCCATACAAAATTACCAATTCACGGTTATCTTGTTTGCCCTGGCTTTAATTTATGGCTTGATATCCTATTTTAACATGCCCCGTACCGAAAACCCCTCCGTGTTTATACCCGGGGCCTCGGTTACCGTGATTTATCCAGGGGCAAGCCCTGAAGATTTGGAGGAATTGATAGCCAGCCCCATCGAGGAGGCCATTAATGAACTGGAAGATATCAAGAAAATTAATACTACCCTGCAGGACGGGATATCGGTAGTGAGCGTGGAGTTTAGTTACGAGACGGATGCCCGGGAAAAATATGACGAGGTGGTCAGTAAAATCAATGGTATCCGCGACGACTTGCCCGGTGACATCTTGTACCTTAACGTGATGCAATGGAATAGCACGGACGTGGCCATCATGCAATTGGCTTTGGTTTCAGACTCGGCCCCTTACCAGGTATTTAACACGTTAGCCTCAGAACTCAAGAAAGAACTCGAGAAAGCACGGGGTGTAAAAAAAGTAGAAATTCACGCGGTGCCGGAACAAGAGATCAGGGTATCCCTGGATTTTGAAAAAATGGCACAAGTGCGCGTTCCCTTGCAGCAAGTTGAAGATGCTATCCAAAGTTATAACGCGATCATACCGGGAGGATCCCTGAAATTATCAGATAGGTATTTTGCTCTGAAAACCAGTGGTTCATACAATAACCTGGAGGAAATAGAGAACACGATCGTGGCTTCCCGCGGAGGGAAAATAATCTATTTGAAAAATATTGCCGACGTGCAGTACGGCTACGCGGATATAACTTATAAAGCCCGTTTCTCGGAAAAAAGGGCTGTATTTTTGTCTGTTCAGCAAAAAGCGGACTTCAATATCTACGATATCATGGACGAAATAAAACCGCGGTTGAAGGAATTCAAGGAGAAAATCCTTTCCGGCACCCGGCTTTACACGGTCTTTGATCAATCTGAAACCGTGGACGACAGGATAAACGGCTTCATGAACAACCTTTTTCAAGGTATTTTGATCGTTGGCATCCTTATTCTGTTAGCCATTGGCGTGCGCCCGGCCATGATTGTTATCCTGGCAATTCCCCTCTCGGTTATTATCGGGTTGGGCATTGTAGATTTAAGCGGGTATGGCCTGCAACAGATTTCGATCGCTGCCCTGGTGGTTGCCCTGGGGCTTTTGGTTGACAATTCCATCGTGATGGTAGAAAACATTAACCGGCACGTTCAACAAGGGGCCAAACCATTTGAAGCGGCCATAAAAGGGGCTTCTGAAATCGGGTGGCCCATTGCCAGCGCCACCATAACTACCTTGCTGGCTTTTATCCCGATTATCATGATGCCCGATAAGGCAGGGGATTTTATACGTAGTTTACCGGTAACCATTACGGCCACCCTGGGGGTTTCTTTACTAATTGCCCTCACGCTCACCCCCTTGGCAGCACGTTTTCTTATCAGGAAAAAAGAAAAATCAACCACCCATGAAAAATTTGGTAATTTTAAACTGGATCAATTGCTTGAACATGTTATCCAGGGGCCTTACCGGGCTACCTTGCAATATAGCATGAAACGGAAAGGGATGGTACTACTGGTCGCTTTACTGGCATTGGGCGGTTCTGTCTACTTGTTCACTTTCGTGGGAGTCAGTTTTTTCCCGAAAGCCGAAACCCCGCAATTTATGGTAAGGGTGAACATGCCCGAGGGCACTAACCTGGAAGCTACCGGGAAAGCCGCCCGCTGGGTGGAAGGGATAATGGACACCATCCCTGGTGTAAAACATTACGCGACAAACATTGGCAAAGGAAACCCCAGGATTTACTACAATATTTTTCCCAAGCAATTTGCCCGGCATTACGCGGAAATATACGTGGAATTGCACTCGTTTGATGCTGATAAATTTTATCCCCTGGTAGAACATCTCCGGGAGGTTTTTGGACAATACACGGGTGCCCGTGTTAGCTTGAAAGAATTCGAGCAAGGGGTGCCACAGGAAGCCCCCGTGGCGATCCATATCCTTGGCGAGAAAGTGGACGTGCTCCGGGATATTTCACGCGAAGTGGAAAGCTGGTTACTGAAATCGGACGGTGCCGTGAACGTGGAAAACCAGCTCGACAAGGTCATGACAAACCTGCACGTGAACATTAACAAGGACAAGGCCAGTATGCTTGGCGTGCCTTTGTACCAGATTGATAAAACCGTGCGGGCTGCCGTGAACGGGATAAAGGTATCAAACTACCGTGACGGCAGGGGCGAGGAGTATGATATTGTCTTGCGCCTGCCTTTTCAGGATAGGATCAAAGTAGAAGACCTGGACAAGATCCACGTGAGTTCTGTTACCGGGCGGATGATCCCCCTGCGGCAACTGGCCACCATCGAATTCCAGAAAGCTTCCTCGATTATAACCCGCTATAACCTGGAACGGAGCGCCACCATCCTGGCCGACCTTGATAAAGAAGCCAATCTGGACGGTGTGCTTGGCCCCATCATCGGGAAACTGGAAAGTTACCCTTTTCCTCCCGGTTATAGTTACCGGATAGGAGGTGAATTGGAAGCACGGAAAGAATCTTTCGGGGGTATGAAGCGGGCCATCGTGATAGCCATGATCGCCATTTTCGCGGTGTTGGTATTGCAGTTTAACTCATTCGTGCAACCCTTGATAATTTTTTCCGCAGTGCCACTGGCCGTTATTGGTTCGGTACTGGCCTTGTACATTACCGGCAACACCTTTTCGTTCACGGCCTTTATTGGCTTGATTAGCCTGGTTGGCATCGTGGTGAATAATTCCATTATACTAGTCGATTATGCTAACATGCTACGGTCCAACGGTATGAAACTAGGCAATGCCATTCAAAAGGCAGGTGAGGTACGTTTTACACCTATAATCCTTACTGCGTTGACTACCATCGGCGGGTTGTTGCCCCTAACTTTGCAAGGTGGTACCTTATGGGCGCCCATGGGATGGACCATTATCGGTGGGCTGCTGGTATCTACTTTTCTTACCCTGGTGGTTGTTCCCGTACTATATTCCATTCTTGAAAAAAGGGGCGATCTGGTACAACAAGTCAAAGAGACCACCGGAAAAGGGTGATCCCGAATATGGCGAGATGTACCATGTTTCCCTTGCTTGCAAATTTTATCATGCAAAGGTAAACCAATTGCAATAAAACAAAGATTAATTCATCATGTGTTTATCTTGATCGTTTGAATTATCGTCATGATGAGAGCTTTGAGGTGTATCGTCCCCGGCATCGTCTTCCACCTCGGTTTCAGGTTTTCCTTCCACCACCTTGATGGTCAACTCGTCTTTTTTCTTGTTGTATCCCACGGCCAGGGTATCGCCTTCCTTGATGGTCGCTTTAATGATTTCTTCTGCCATCGGGTCTTCCAGGTATTTCTGGATAGACCGTTTCAAGGGCCTGGCCCCAAATTGGGTATCAAAACCTTTTTCAGCAATATAATCCTTGGCAGCAGCTGAAAGCTTTATATTGTAGCCCATACCGGCCACGCGATCGTACAATCCCTTGAGCTCGATATCGATGATCTTGTGGATATTCTCCCGCGTCAAGGTATTGAAAAGCACCACGTCATCAATCCGGTTCAGGAATTCTGGCGCGAAGGTTTTGGTCAAGGCTTTATGTATCACGTTTTTCGAATGCTCGTTCATGCTCTCTTTTTTTGCCTGGGTATTAAACCCTACACCAGCCCCGAAGTCTTTTAATTGCCTTGTGCCAATGTTCGAGGTCATGATGATGACCGTGTTACGGAAATCTACTCTCCGGCCGAGGCTATCGGTCAACTGGCCATCGTCCATTACTTGCAATAAAATATGATACACATCGGGATGTGCTTTCTTGATCACGTCGAGCAGGACCACCGAGTATGGTTTCCGGCGGACTTTTTCGGTTAACTGACCACCTTCTTCATAGCCAACGTAGCCCGGGGGCGCCCCAACCAAACGCGACACGGAAAATTTCTCCATGTACTCGCTCATGTCGATACGCACGAGGGCATCCACGCTATCAAACAAGTATTCGGCCAACACCTTTGCCAGTTGGGTTTTCCCAACACCTGTCGGCCCAAGGGAGATGAAAGAACCAATGGGTTTGTTCGGGTCTTTTAGCCCGGCCCGGTTCCGTTGGATAGATTTTACCACTTTTTGGATGGCTTCTTCCTGGCCAATTACCCGGCCGCTTAATTCTTCGCCCATTTTTATCAGGCGTGCGCCTTCTGCCTGGGCAATCCGTTGAACGGGCACGCCGCTCATCATGGCTACTACCTCGGCCACCATTTCCTCGTCAACGGTTTCCCGGTTTTTCGTGAGTTCTTTTTCCCACTTCTTTTTCTCGTCCTCGAGTTGTTCGATCAACTCTTTTTCTTTGTCCCGGAAATTAGCAGCCGATTCAAAATTTTGGTTTTTCACGGCTTTAATCTTATCTTTCCGGGTTACCTCGATGGTTTCTTCCAGTTTCACGATACGATCGGGCACCACGATGTTGCTTATGTGGGCACGCGAACCAGCCTCGTCTAACGCGTCGATAGCCTTGTCGGGCAAATGCCTGTCGCTAATATACCGCACGGTGAGTTTCACGCAAGCATTAATGGCCTCTGGGGTAAAGTTCACGTTGTGGTGATCCTCGTACCTGTCCTTGATGTTATTTAAAATCTGGATAGTTTCTTCCTCGTTGGTCGGTTCGATCATTACCTTTTGGAACCTTCTTTCCAAGGCCCCGTCTTTTTCGATATGTTGACGGTACTCGTCCAGGGTAGTGGCCCCAATGCATTGGATTTCGCCGCGGGCCAGGGCGGGTTTTAGCATGTTGGCCGCGTCGAGCGAACCTGTAGCGCCGCCAGCGCCCACGATGGTATGTATCTCGTCGATAAACAGGATTACCTCGTTGCTTTTGGCCAGCTCGTTCAGGATGGCCTTGATCCTTTCTTCAAATTGCCCGCGATATTTCGTCCCCGCGACAATAGAAGCCAGATCAAGGGTAACAACCCGCTTGTCGAACAATACCCTGGAAACTTTCCGTTGGATAATGCGCATGGCCAGGCCCTCGGCAATGGCTGATTTGCCCACGCCCGGTTCACCTATCAGGATAGGGTTGTTTTTCTTACGGCGGCTCAGTATCTGGGCCAGGCGTTCGATCTCGCGTTCCCTGCCAATTATGGGATCCAGGCGGTTTTCTTCAGCTGCCTTGGTCAGGTCAATACCAAAATTATCCAACACGGGGGTGTCCGAGCTCGACTTGCCCGGACCTTGGCTAGGTCCTCCGCCACCTTGCGGTCCCTCGAAAGGAGGCTTGGCAGCATCCTCGTCTGGGAAATCTGCTTTGGCCTGGGGCATGATTTTTTGCATCTCGGCCCTTACCGCGTAATAATCAATTTTCGAATCATGAAATATTTTCGTTACCATACTGTTTTCATCTTTTAAAATAGATAATAATAAATGACCGGTGTTGATGGTTTCACTTTTAAAAGATTTGGCCTCGAGATAGACAAGTTTTAATGCCTTCTCGGCTGATTTGTACAAGGGGATATTGTCTGTTTGTGCAATAGACAAGGGTTTATCTGCCTTAATCATCGTTTCAATGTCCCGTTTCATTTCTTGAATGCTAATGTTCAGGGAAAGGATGATATCAATCGCCAACCCTTCACCCTCGCGCAAGATACCGAGGAACAAATGCTCGGTACCCACGTAAGCATTGCCCAGCCTGGCCGCTTCTTCTTTACTGAAAGCCAACACGTCTTTAATTCTTTGTGAAAATTTAGCGTCCATTATGCCTCCTATAGATTTATTCATGCAATGTTAAAATTTACTACGTAAAAATAAATAAATAAGTTAGATAATTATAAACAATTTTGTGTTAATAAATATACTTTTGCCAATACTTATTTTTAAACAATTAATATTACTTTAGTTCGTTCGTTTTTATTACGAAAAGCGTGCCATTTTTTGGCACCGGACGAATCATTAATTTATTATTCATATGCTTGAAGGTCAAAAAATTATTAAAATCAACATTGAAGAGGAGATGAAATCGGCCTACATTGATTATTCAATGTCGGTCATCGTATCACGGGCCCTCCCTGATGTCCGTGATGGATTGAAGCCGGTACACCGCCGGGTATTATATGGTATGGCGGATTTAGGCCTATATGCTAATAGACCATACAAAAAGTCTGCCAGGATCGTGGGAGAGGTACTTGGAAAATACCACCCGCATGGTGATTCTTCCGTGTATGATACCATGGTGCGAATGGCCCAGCATTGGTCGTTGCGTTACCGCTTGGTTGACGGGCAAGGGAACTTTGGTTCAGTAGATGGCGACAGCCCTGCGGCCATGCGTTATACAGAAGCCCGCTTACAAAGGATCGCGGAAACTACCCTGGCGGATATTGACAAGGACACGGTTGATTTTCAAAACAACTTTGATGATTCCTTGCGCGAGCCCACTGTTTTACCCACCCGCCTGCCAATATTGCTGGTCAACGGTGCATCCGGTATCGCCGTGGGCATGGCCACTAACATGCCGCCACATAACCTGGGCGAGGTAATCGGTGCCATTACGGCATATATTGATAACCCGGAAGTCGAGATCGAGCAATTGATGGAACACATCAAAGGGCCGGATTTCCCCACGGGGGGTATAATTTATGGCTACCAGGGCATTAAAGACGCGTTTACCACGGGCAAAGGCCGTATCGTGGTCAGGGCTCGCACCAATGTAGAAGTTTCCCCATCCGGTCGCGATATTATCGTGGTAAACGAGATACCTTACATGGTGAACAAGGCGGACATGATCAAGAAAATCGCCGACATGATCAATGATAAGAAACTCGAGGGAATTTCATATATTAACGATGAATCGGACCGTTCCGGCATGCGGATAGTTATTATCCTGAAAAAAGATGCCGTGGCCAACGTGGTTTTAAACAAACTATACAAGTATAGCCAATTACAGAACGCCTTCAGTGTGAACAATATCGCGCTGGTAGACGGCAGGCCCAAGCTCTTGAACTTAAAACAAATCGTTCAGCAATTCGTGAAGCACCGTCATAACATCGTGATACGGCGCACGAGATACGATCTGGAGCAGGCAGAGAAAAGGGCACATGTACTTGAAGGTTTGTTGATTGCCCTTGATCACCTTGACGAGGTCATTAAATTGATCCGTGGCTCCAAGACCCCCGATGAAGCAAGGGAAGGCCTCATGAGCAATTTTCAGTTGAGCGAGGTACAAGCCCGGGCTATCCTTGACATGCGCTTGCAACGGCTCACTGGTCTGGAAAGGGACAAAATCAAAGAAGAATATGCAGAGCTCAAGAAACAAATTGAATACTTAAACAAGGTATTGGAAGAAGAACCCTTGCGGATGCAAATCATCAAGGACGAACTGATCGAGGTAAAAGAAAAATATGATGACGAACGCCGCACGGAGATCGTGCCCGACGAGGGCGAATTTAACCCCGAGGATTTTTATGCAGATGAAGATGTAGTGGTTACCATTTCGCGATTAGGATATATAAAACGCACCGTGTTAACCGAGTTCCGTACCCAAAACCGGGGCGGGATAGGGGTGAAGGGAAGTTCGACCCGTGACGAGGATTTCCTGGAACACATGTTTTACGCCAACATGCACAATACCATGTTATTTTTTACCAAACTTGGTAAATGTTTCTGGATCAAGGTTTATAATATCCCTGAAGGAACTAAAGTTTCAAAAGGAAGGGCGATCCAGAACCTGTTAAACCTGGAGCAAGGTGATTACATTACTGCTTTCATTAATGTAGATAACCTTACTGATGAAGAGTATATTAATACAAACTATATCATGTTTTGTACCCGTAAGGGCAGCATTAAGAAAACACCCCTGGAGGCATATTCCAGGCCCCGCCAAAAAGGCATTACAGCTATTGGACTAAAAGAAGGGGACGAGTTGATCAGTGCCCAACTGACCAACGGGAAGAATGATATCATGTTAGCCTTGAAATCCGGGAAGTCCATCCGTTTTCCAGAAGAAAAAATTCGCAGCATGGGACGCACGGCCAGTGGCGTAAGGGGCATTACCCTGGCCGGGCCAAGCGACGAAGTGGTTGGTATGGTGTGCCTGGAAAACCCCGAGAGCCACGTGATGGTCGTTTCGGAAAAAGGGTATGGTAAACGCTCTGAACTAAATACTTACCGGATAACCAACCGGGGCGGGAAAGGAGTAAAAACCATGAACATCAGTACAAAAACGGGCCAACTAATTGCCGTGATGGCGGTAACTAACGAGGACGACCTTATGATTATTAACCGCTCGGGGACCTTGTTGCGCCTGGCTATTTCTGATATCCGGGTTACTGGCCGTGCAGCCCAAGGGGTGAGGCTTATCAATATCCGGGAAGGGGATTCGATCTCGGCCGTGATTAACGTACCGGCAGGAAGTAAAGAGTTTAATGCCGGAGAAGAAGATGAAAATGCTGATATAGTAAGTGAATAAAGCTTTTTCAACAGGTTTTTTTATATTGATTTGAACTTTTATGGAAAAACCCTTATTTTTGCTGCAATTGAACTCGAATAACCTTATAAAATTATCAAAAATGAAAAAGTTATCACTTTTTTATAGTATTGCTGTCGCAGGTATAATCGTATTTTTCATGAACAGTTGTGGCCCGAAAATGTACGTGAACAACGCCATTAACTGGGCACAAAACGACGTGAAACTCGACACCGCCTTGAAAGCCGTGAACAAAGCCACGGAATCAGAAGAAACTAAAAACTGGCCTAAAACTTATTATGCCAAGGGTTTGGTTTTGCAAAGCATCCATGCTACCAAAGACGAAGGGTTTAAAAATTTGCAAGAAGACCCCTTGATTTATGCCTACCAGAACTATAAGAAGGCATATAACATGGAGGGCGGCGAAAGCCTCGAGAACACCATTGATTTGAGGATGCTTAGTTTGTACGATCAAGTCGTGCGCGAAGCAGCCAGTAACTTTACTGATGGCAATTACGAGAAAGCGTTTAAATATTTTAAAACGGCCACGGAAGTTCGGAACATGCCGGTATTTAATAATGAAATAGATACGGTGAACTATTACAACGCGGCCTTGGCAGCCTATAATGCAAAAATGTGGGAAGAAGCCGCCACCTATTTTCAAAAAGCCATCGATTACAATTACGGTGGGGCAGATGCCTTTATCTTGTTAAAAGGGGCATACCAGCAACAAGAAGATTCAGCATCCATGCTCAATACGCTGAAAGCCGGGTTTGAAAAATACCCCGATTCCAAAAATATTATTATTGAATTGATTAATTATTATTTATCAGCCGGTGACGCGGAAGCAGCCCTCGAGTATATAGACATGGCCAAGGAAAAAGATCCGGAAAATGCCTCTCTTTATTTTGCCGAGGGCACCTTACACGATCGGTTGGGCAATTACGAGGATGCCGTGAACGCATACAAAACTGCCGTGCAAAAAGACCCTGAATATTTTGATGCCTATTATAACCTCGGGGTGATGTATTTTAATAAAGGGGTCGAACTCATGGACGTAGCCAACGAGGAAACCCAGGACAATAAAGCATACGAGCGGAAAAAAGCGAAAGCGGACGGGGTGTTCGAGAAAGCTATACCAGCTTTTCAAAAGGCATTAGAAATTAAACCCGATGACCTGGTTACCTTGAATAACTTGAAGAGCTTGTACTATCGTTTTCAAATGATGGACAAGTATAATGAAATCATTGAAAAAATTGATGAAATTAATAGCGGGCAGCAAGAATAAATTATTAAACTATACAAGTTAAAAAATAGGGGGATTAGAAATTACCCCCTGTTTTTTTGATCTTCCTATTTAACATAATATTAATTATAGGACAATAGTAGCAAAATGTGCCTAGCTTTGCTAGTTTAACATAATTTCAGATATCACGGCTTTAGCTTGATATCGGCCATGAAATTATGTTAAAACATTTTGCGGCAATCCCACGCTAATAATTTTGATGTGCCTAGCTATGCTAGTTAACATTATTTTCAGATTTTCTACAATCGTGCAGGGCAACAATTTAGCTTTCGAGAACGCGATATTTGAAACAAAATTGACCAGTAACCCGAAATATTACATTCAGGTAACCGATGCAATGTGATTGTGCAGTTGGTGTTTATGGTTTATTGAATCATTTTTTCCTACGGCCGCAACTTGCTTTGCTGCCACCGCCCAGGATCATGGAAGCGCCAAAAAGAAAACCAAAATTGTACCAGTTGCCATTGTTGTTCACGGCATAAATGGCCACGTCTTCTTTAAACAAGCTGATAATAAATGATATAGGCGATATAAACCCGTGCATCAGGCCATGCCAGAAGCCAAAGGGTTCGCCATCCAGGCATGCTTCTACCGGGGCATCGTAAGCGCAAGCAGAAAAAAGAAATAGGAAAAACAAACCGAACAATAAATATTGAACAGGTTTATGGCTATTTTCAAGGATTTTCATGGTTTCAGGCTTTTAAGTGAAACAATCAATCCCTAAATATATGGATAATTTCCCAGCTCAAGGTTTAGTTAATGTTAAATTTCTTACTTTACATATTCCCCGAAAACCTTCCGGAATTTTTCCACCTTGGGCTTTATCACGAACGAGCAGTAGGGCTGGTTGGGATTCTCCTGGAAATAATCCTGGTGGTAATCTTCTGCCTTGTAAAATTTTTCAAATTCTGTTACCTCCGTGACGATCGGGTCTGGGTATGCCCCTTCCCGATTCAACATGTCAATCGTTTCCCGAGCAATTTCCGCCTGTTCCCCGTTGGTATAGAAAATTACCGATCGGTATTGGGTGCCCACGTCGGCGCCCTGAAGGTTCAAGGTGGTCGGGTCGTGGACCTTGAAAAAGACCGATAGCAAGGTTTTAAAATGAATTTCACCGGGATCGTAGCTAATTTTTACCACCTCGGCATGGCCGGTCCGGCCGGTACAAACCTCTTTATACGAGGGGTTTTTGACCGTTCCACCCGAGTATCCAGGTTCAACATCCTTCACGCCTTTCAATTCCTTAAAAATTGCTTCCACGCACCAGAAACACCCCGCGCCAAATATCGCTGTTCCCATCTTTTCATTTTTCTTAAATGCCAGGGAGGCGGAATTGATACAATACCGCAAACCAGTTGGTTCCGGGCCATCCGGGAACACGTGCCCCAGGTGCCCGCCACAATTCGAACAAACCACCTCGACGCGCCGCATGCCTAAACTGTTGTCTTCTTTCTCGGCCACGTGTTTGTCTTTTACAGGTTCGAAAAAACTTGGCCAGCCACTGCCCGATTTATACTTGGCACCCGATCCGAACAATTCCTGTCCGCAGGCCGCGCAATGGTATGTCCCTTCTTCCTTATGGTCCCAGTATTTTCCCGTGAACGGCCTTTCCGTTCCTTTTTCAAACAAGACATGGCATTGCATATCAGTTAAATTTTCCTTGTTTATTTTAACATTTTTCATCTTTTCATCTTTTTCTTTATCCGTATGTTGAGAAAACAAATTACATGCCGTGAAGTTCAAGGCCAGTAATATCAGGAATAACCCCTTAATTTTAAATACCTTGTTCATTATTTTCCCCTTCCTTGGTCGTTATTATTTTGATTTAGTCTAAATAAAGATACAAATTCCGGGCCAACTTTTTTTTTTATTTTTGTAAAAAACCATCTCATGTCAAAAAAGAACAAAAAAAACAAGGGGGGCATCGTGTACAGCACCAAGCCTAATTTTGTTGGCCCTGAAGAAGAAAGTGGTGATACGGCCACACCCCCGCCCTATCTGCAAGATTTGCGGGTAATGCTGGACAAAAAGGCCCGTGGCGGCAAAAAGGTTACCCTGGTAACCGGTTTTAAAGGGAATGAAGAGGATTTGAAAAGCCTCGGAAAAGAACTTAAATCTAAGTGTGGAGTAGGCGGTACCGTGAAAAACGGCGAAATCCTCGTGCAAGGGGATTTTCGTGAAAAAATCCTTGATATGCTCAAGCAGAAAGGCTACAAGTCCAAGAAATCCGGGGGTTAATTTTGTCTTTCGGCGAAAATCTTGAAATGTTCCATGTACAAGA
>CAZKIR010000043.1:13881-14931 GCA_964552835.1 uncultured Bacteroidales bacterium | reverse complement strand
AATTCCCCCCTAACAGGGGTCGGTATTGTCCAGAATAACCGTTTTGTATTCGCGAACCAGAAATTGCTAAGCTTGCTCCATGCAGCAAAAGAAAACTTGCAGTGGAAAAAAATCAACGAGTTTATCCATCCCGGTGATCATGACTTGTTAAAAAGAGAACTTATGCTGTGCAACCGGGGGGTACGGGAAGAATTCCGCCTGGATGTCCGCCTGGTTAATAATACCCGGGACGTGATACCCGTGAAAATCTTTGCCAAGGCCATTAGCGGACAGGCTAGTGATAAAAAATTCCTGGTAAACATATCAAAAAAACAACAGGCTAATACCCGCCAGGTGCCATCAGAAAATGCTGCACCGATTTATATTACCCCACGCGAGAAAGAGGTCCTTCAGCTTATCTGTGAAGGGTATAGTAGTAATGAAATAGCTGATAAATTGAATATTAGCATCAAAACCGTGAACGGGCACCGTGCGAATTTACTTTCCAAAACCGGGGTGAAAAATAGCATATCGCTGGTTGTTTTTGCTGTCCGTAACCGTCTCTATGATGTTTTTTGACCCGCCATAGCCCGTTTCTTTACTTAAGGTATTATAACCATTACAGGTTCGGGTAAAAATACGGGTTTTCGAAAAACCGTTATTTATACTCTTTCATGGTATACCATGATCTTCTATTTTAGTTAAAAAATTTATGTGCCATGGAATACCCGCTAGATAAGAAAAAAATATTGCTTGTTGACGATTCTTTCACGGATTTGGAACTTTTCAGGGAAATTTTATCCGGTGAAGAAAGATATGAAAGTTTTTTCGTGGATAACCCGCTAAAAGTGAAAGAAATTATTGACAAGACAGAATTCGACCTCGTGATCACGGATATCATGATGCCCGGCATGGATGGTTTGCAATTAATCGGTTACCTGAACGAAAACTGCAAGGCCCCCGTTATTGTATGTTCATCTGTAGATGAATTAAAAGTTATCCATGAAGCCTTCGAGAAAGGGGCCGGCGACTATATCGTGAAACCTATCAATATTTCTGATTTTTTAGCGA
>CAZKIR010000043.1:9361-13871 GCA_964552835.1 uncultured Bacteroidales bacterium | reverse complement strand
CCTGGCTTTTCAAAAAAATCATCAATTAGATGCAAGTAGCAGACAATAAGGGTGTAGAGGTTTTTTTTAAGCAAGTCCTCGATGAAATGATAGTCCCTGTTGTTTTTATTGATAGGCATTTCATGGTCTTGTATTATAATCGTTCAACCTCTGACAAAGTGGGCAAATACCTTGATATGGCAATCAACGAAGGGGATAATTTATTTTCATTCGTGCCATCTTACCTTAAATCCACTTTCCTTCATTTATTAGAGGAATGTTTCTTTTCTGGCCAAAAAGAAAACAGGGAATTGCCAGTTATGTTCCATGATCAGGATAAGATATGGTTAGACATCACTTTTATCCCCCTTTTTGACAACGATAGGGCGCGTTATATGGTCATCCAGTTCATGGATGTTTCCTGGAAGAAATTGTTGAAAGACAAGCCGCATGAAGCAAAAACATCAAAGGTTTCAAGGTGGCTGAACAGCCAGCTAATATCAACTATCTCGCACGAGTTTCGTTCGCCCCTTACCAGTATTTCCTTGAATACCCACTTGGTTGAGCTGTATGAAAAAAAAGAAGAGACGGCTAAATTTAAAAAAAGTCTTCAACGCATAAAGCAAAGCATTCATTTTTTAACCACCATGCTAGAGGAAGTCTCGCCTATCGGGAAAGACATGAATGGCCGGTTATTTTGCCATCCCGTGCAGGTTAATGTTTCGGCTTTTTTTAAAGATATCGCGGAATACGCGGAAAATTTAACCGGGCGCGAAATATTCCTTCAGCTTCCTGAGAAAGCCATGCATGTTATGCTCGATCCAGTCCTTTTGAACCATATCTGCATTAACATCCTAAGCAATTCGGTGAAATATTCTGAACCTGGAACTCAAGTATTCATGAGGGTTTCAGGTGTTGATACCTTGGAAATTAGTTTCGAGGACGAGGGGCCGGGTATTTCGCCAGGTGATAAAGAGAATATTTTTGAACCTTTTTTCAGGGGCCAAACGGCAAAGGCAAAAAGGGGCACGGGGCTAGGGTTAACTGTCGTGAAAAGGTGTGTTGATTTGCATGGTGGGAAAGTGCATGTAAAAACCAGGAAGCCTAAAGGGACCGTGTTTATCGTGTGTTTACCCCTAAAGGGATAGCTGGGAGAAGCATAGAGTGTTCGGGTGTAGAAAATGTTGATCGTCGGGATCGTACGGTTATCCTGCCATTTTTTATCCCCTGGGGATATATCGTTTAACGTCAAAGAGTGATAAAAAAGTACAATAGGTAAACGCTAATTATTGGAACAAGAACTAAAAAAAGGCCAAATGTATACCTTATTATTTATTGAAGATGATGTTGATGTTTTAGAAACAACTACTGAATTGTTGACCGAATCCGGCTACAAGGTGATAACTGCCCGCGAGGGTGAAGAGGGCTTGTCGAAATGCCTTCAGGAACTGCCAGATTGTATTATTTGTGATATCACCCTGCCTGGCATGAGCGGTTACGAGGTGTTTCATACCCTTCGGGGCATGAACCAAACCCGGGTCATCCCTTTTATTTTTTTAAGCGGGCGGAACGCTCGGAAAGATATCCGGTCGGGCATGCAACTGGGAGCGGATGATTATATTCCCAAGCCCTTTGATTTTCAGGAATTGTTAAAATCCATCGAGATACAGGTAAAAAAGCGGGAGCAATTTATATCCCGCGAGGAAAAACAAGCTTTTAAAATGCTTGCCCATGGCGATTTGCCCACTTTTATATACAAAAATAACCGGATTGTCTATGGTAACCGCCCCCTAGAGGTACTGACCGGTTACCCCTCGGGCAAGTTGATGGGCATTCATTTTTTAAACCTCGTGTACGGTGAAGATGTCGTGGCTTTTATGAAAGAATACCAGGCCCTCGTGGACGGTTTGAAAAAAGAGTCCAGCTTGAGCGTTCGATTGATCAACAAGGACAAAGAAATCGTTCCGGTAACCTGGCTTGGCGTGGTATTTCACATAAAAGGGGAAAAAGTCATAGTGGGGCATTTACTTTACTCGGGCAAAAGAAAAAAACAAGTGAAATTTATCCAGTCAAGCTCGAATATTTACGGTGAAGTAGAACTGTCCAAAAGGGAAAAAGAAATTTTAAAGCATATCTGCATGGGATTGTCAAATCAGGAGATAGCAGAAAAACTTTTTATCAGCGAACGTACCGTGGAAGGGCATAAATCCAATATTTATAGTAAAACCGGTAATAAGAACGTGGCTTCCTTGGTTGTTTACGCGATTAAAAATGAACTTGTTGACGTGGAAGGCTGATAGAGATTAAACAATGTCTGTCCATAAAGTCAAGGGTTTGTTCTATAATGTTCAAGTTCAAGGCTTGCCCCTTTTGGAAACCAATGAGTTTACTCGAGTAAATGACTGTTTTTAAAAGGGGCGTAACGAAGAACTTAGCCGAGCGATCTCAAGAACACCATATAAATTTTTATAACTTCATGAACCGAGCCATGACAAAAAAAGAGGACACACACGGGAATGATTAAAAGCTTTTCGCGTTTTTGCGTCCCACCTGACGGCGAGGCAGGCTTTGCGTGAAATAAATTTTAAACATATGAATAAATTGGACATTATAGACGAACTCTAAACAGGTAAAACTACTCTTTTTTACAAAACAGGTAATTCCCCTGTTATTTTGGGGCCTCGGGAAGTGTATTTTTGAAATAACTTTTTGATTGTTTAACTTAATTTTTAGTAAAATGAATTGGCAAAATTTAAAATTCTCAACAAAACTGGCCCTGGGATTCGCTTCGATAATTTTATTAATCGTGATACTAGGGGGGATTACCGTGTTTAACATGCTGGATATTGAAAAAAAATCCGGTTACCTGGCAGAAGAATACATTCCTGAGCTAAACCTCGCGACCGATTTGGAAATCGGGTTTTTAGAAGCTAGGCAGGAATTTAAGGCTTTTGATTACACGCGTGAAAAAAAGTATTTTGACGAAGGTGAAGCGCGCATGGCAAAAGTAAAAGAAACCTTGAGAGAAGCTTCAGGGCTGGCAGCAAGGGCAAAAGTTTTGGAAAAACTGGAAGCTTCAGTGAACCAGATTGAACGGGCTGTTGACAATTACGAGGCCTTGGTCAATGAAGCCGGTAAAATTAGCGAAGAAGTAGAACAAAGCCGGGGGGTAATGGATGAGGCGGCTATGACTTACATGGAAAACTGTGCTACCTATCTTGAATCACAAAACCAGCAAATGTTGGAGGCCGAGACGATAGGAAACCGGCAAAGCGTTAACGAACAGTTGCAAAAAATCACCTTGATCAACCACATTATTGACGCGGGCAATGCATTAAGGGTGAGTAATTTCAAGGCACAGGCAAGTAGAGAGATAGAAAGCGTGGACCAGGACATGAACGAATTTAAAGCTTCCGTCAACGGTTACCTGGCAAAAATTAAACCTCTTACAAAACGGCAAGAACATATAACAATGCTGGGAACCGTAGAAAACTCGGCTAATCGTTATGTGAAGGCCATGGAAAATTTCTTTTCTTCTTTGGCTTCGTGGAATGAATTAATCCTGAAAAGGGAATCAGCTTATAAAAATATCATGGAAAGCGCGGAAGGGGCAGCCGTTGCTGCCACTTTACACACCAATGAAATAGCTGACGCTACCCAGGAGGAAGCCATGAATTCTACCCTTATGTTGGTTATTGGCGTGTTGGTGGCCCTGGTTATAGGGATTTTCTTTGCTGTATTCATTACCCGCGACACGTTCAAGCAAATTGGGGGCGAACCCGCTGAAGTATCAAATATTGCCCGGGAAATTGCCAATGGAAACCTCGAAATTAATTTTAATGAGAAGAATACCTCGGGTATTTATGGGGCTATCAAGGATATGACCTATAAATTAAAAGAAGTCGTGTCTATCGTGTTAACCAGCGCGGATAGTATTTCATCCGCCAGCGAGCAGGTTAGTTCCGGTTCCCAGCAAATGTCGCAGGGGGCTAACGAGCAGGCTTCCTCGGCCGAGGAAGTGTCGTCTTCCATGGAAGAAATGGTGTCAAGCATTCAGCAAAACACCGACAACGCGAAAGAAACCGAGAAAATATCACAAAAAGCCACTGATAATATAAAAATTGGAAATGAATCGACCCGTGTGTCTGTTGAGGCCATGGAGAATATAGCCGAGAAAATCAAGATCATTAACGATATCGCCTTTCAAACCAATATCCTGGCTTTGAACGCTGCCGTGGAGGCAGCCAGGGCTGGCGAACATGGCAAAGGTTTCGCGGTCGTGGCTTCAGAGGTCCGAAAACTGGCAGAGCGGAGCAAGGTCGCTGCAGATGAGATTGACGAATTGTCCAGGAACGGGGTAGATGTTTCTGTAAAAGCCGGGAAGCAATTGGCCGGGATCGTGCCTGAAATTGAAAAAACTGCCCAGCTCGTGCAAGAAATTTCTGCCTCGAGCCTGGAACAAAGTGCTGGCGCTGATCAGGTGAACAACGCGATACAACAGTTAAACCAGGTTACCCAGCAAAATGCTTCT
>CAZKIR010000043.1:0-9351 GCA_964552835.1 uncultured Bacteroidales bacterium | reverse complement strand
CATCAAGTTGTTCTCCTTCAAAACCTTTATCATATGCTTCTGCTTCTGAAGAATTGGCCACCAGTGCCGAAGAACTGACCGGGCAGGCGGGCCAGTTGAAAGAAATCGTGGGGTTCTTTAAATTAAATGATATTAAAATGAACGAGGGCGTGAAAACTACCCTTAATACCCCCACGATTAAAAAATCTGAAAAAGACGTACACCTTTTTGCCGGGAATGGCAACGGGAATGGGAAAAATGAAGACAAAGGCGTGGAATTGAAGCTTTACAAGGGCGAAAAAAACAAAGAAGACGATGGCTATGAAAATTTCTAGGCCGTTTGCACCACGGCCTGGATTTCTGATAAAACCGTGAGATCACGGTTTTTCTTTCCAGTTCATTTTTGGGGCGCTAGCAATAGCGCCCCTTTTGTTTTCACGCGCTAAAGTTTTCCAGGGCTTCAAAATCCAGGGTTTTAAAATAGTCGTCGATGGTTTCTCCCCGTCTTATCTCGGTTATTTCACCCTTGGTACGCCGCAATAACTCTGCCGAGCGAAGCTTGCCGTTATAATTGAAGCCCATGGCGTGGGCATGGGCGCCCACGTCGTGGATTATTAGTATGTCGCCAGGTTCAAGGCCTGGTAAGGCGCGGTCAATGGCAAACTTGTCATTGTTCTCGCACAGCGATCCGGTCAGGTCATACGTTTCCGTGCATACCTCTTTTTCCTTCTCCAACACGCTTACATGGTGATAGGCATTGTAAATACCCGGGCGCATGAGGTTTGACATGCTGGCGTCCAGGCCGGCAAAATTTTTATACGTTTTTTTTACGTGCCTTACTTTCGTGATGAGGTAGCCAAAAGGCCCCGTGATCACGCGCCCGTATTCCATGTAAATTTTCAGCCCATCCAGGCCGTTGGCCACGATCATTTCCTGGTAAGCCTCTTGGATACCCTTGCCCACTTGTTGCAAACTCACTTCTTTGTCGGATGGCTTGTAGGGTATCCCGATCCCCCCGCCCAGGTTCACGAACTCGAGCTGTATGCCAACTTCTTCTCGTAAATCTATGGCCAGTTGGAAAAGCATGCGGGCGGTGTCAATAAAATAATTTGGATCCAGCTCGTTTGAGGCAATAAAAGTGTGCAGCCCAAAGTGTTTTACCCCTTTTTCTTTGGCGAGTTTGTAGGCTTGAAAAAGCTGATCATGGGTAAGACCGTATTTAGATTCTTCGGGTTTGCCGATGATAAAATTCCCTTTTCTCCTGGAGCCTGGATTATAGCGGAAGGATAACAGCTTTGGAAGGCCACAGCTCTTTTCCATGAATTCCACGTGCTTGATGTCGTCCATGTTTATGATTGCCCCCATTTCTAAGGCTTTTTGGTATTCTTCAACGGGGGTATTGTTAGAGGTGAACATGATTTCTTCACCCGTGAACCCGCATTTCTCGGCCAAGGCCAATTCGGCCAGTGAACTGCAATCCGCGCCAAAGCCTTCATTTTTTAAAATTTTAAGGATAAACGGATTGGGATTGGCTTTCACGGCGTAAAATTCCATGCTTCCCTGGTTCCATGAAAAAGCATTTTTTAATTCCTTGGCCCGGCACCTGATTTGCCCCTCGTCATAAAGATAAAACGGCGTGGGGTATTTTTGGATTATTTCATGCAATTCGGTACCGACAAATGGTAGGTGTTTCATCGTCTTGTTTTTTTTGTTCACGGGCACAAACCTATTTCTTTTCTTGTTAATTACCTGCACTAGTTGTTATTATTTTAACAACATGGTGTGAATATTGGATAAAAATAAACAATTTGTTATAAATCAATAATTAATAATAAATTCGTAACAATTTGTTAAAAATAATTATTTCTTTAGATTGAGATTTATAGCATGAAAAATGAGTGTTTTATTAAGGTATCTCTATCTGTTTTTTTAAATAGTAAATCCTTGTTTTTTAATTTTTCGTGAAGATTTCTTTAGAAAAAAAGATATTTGCTATCGGAAGTTTAAATATTTTCTTTTTTATTCGATAAAATGATATATTTTTGGCAAAAAAATAAATTATTCATTTTTTAAAATGAATAAAAGAGAAAATTATGGACAAAAAATTAATACTGCCAAAAGGGTATAAGCCCAATCTTGATTTGAAACAAACCGAGAACGCGATAAAAATCGTGAAAGACCATTTCGAGCAAGATTTATCAGCTGAGCTAAAGCTAAGGCGCGTAACCGCTCCTTTATTCGTGTTAAGGGGGACCGGGATAAATGACGATTTGAACGGCGTAGAGCGGAAAGTTTCTTTTCCTATTAAAGATATGGACGATAGCGTTGCCGAGGTAGTGAATTCATTGGCCAAGTGGAAGCGGATGGCTTTGGCCGATTATAACATTGAGCCCGGGTATGGTTTATACACGGATATGAATGCTATACGGCCGGATGAGGAATTGGACAATATCCATTCCCTTTACGTTGATCAATGGGACTGGGAGCGGGTTATGTTGCCCGGGGAAAGAAATTTGGAGTTTTTGAAAAAAAATGTACGCGGTATACACGAAGCCCTTAAGCGTACCGAGTTTATCGTATACGAACATTTCCCGTCTATACCACCAGTTCTTCCCGAAGAGATAACGTTTATCCACGCGGAAGATTTACTGGGGATGTACCCTGATCTTTCACCAAAAGAACGGGAGGCAAAAGCATCTGAAAAGTACGGGGCTATTTTCGTGATAGGAATTGGCGGCCAATTACCCGATGGCTCGGTTCATGACGGGCGCGCACCTGATTACGACGATTGGATAAGCGCGACTGAAAATGGAAAAATTGGCCTTAACGGTGATATCATCTTGTGGAACCCCGTGTTGAAAATCCCCTTTGAAATTTCTTCCATGGGCATCCGGGTTGATAAAAGCAGCTTGCTGAAACAACTTGAAATATCTGGTAAAGAAGAGAGGAAAGAATTATATTTTCACCAACGCTTGTTAAATGGTGATTTGCCGCTATCGATCGGGGGCGGGATAGGGCAATCGCGCATATCGATGTTTTTTTTAAGAAAAGCCCACGTTGGCGAGGTACAAGCAAGTATATGGCCAAAAGATATGATTAAAACGTGCAGGGAGCACTCAATTTTCTTGATGTAAAGCATTCAAGATAATGTCAATTTTATCCCCTTCAGGTAAGTGGCCATCAATCCACAGGATGGGGATACCTTTTCTTTCCATCCGCCTGTACCATGTCATTTGCCGTTTTGAGAACTGGTGAATGGCTATGTTTAATTTCTTTTCCATCTCGGTATAAGAAAGCTTTCCGGTAATATATAAAGTGACGTACTTGTATTCAAGCCCGTAATAAATAAGTTGCCCGGGTTGTAACCCTTTTCCCAACAAGTTTTCTACTTCTTCTATCATGCCCCCGGCCAATCGCTGTTTTAACCTCGCGGTGATTCGTTCTTTTACTGTTTTTCGGTCAAATTGAACACCGATGTTTAAACTGTTGATTTTAGGGTAATTGGTTTGTTCCCGGGGATGTTCTTGATGAAAGGCCTCAATTTCAATCGCCCGGATGGCGCGTTTTCGTGTATCGATATCCGTGGTGTTATGAAGTTTCTTGTAGGTTGAAAGGATACCCGTTAATTCTTGCATGCTTTTATTCTGCAGTTTTTCACGCAGCTCCTTGTTCCCGGGCACTTTTAGCATTTGATAACTTTGAATGGCTGCTTCAATATACATGCCACTGCCCCCGCAAAGGATTGGCCATTTTTTCTTTCTTTCGATATCTCGAAAAAACTTGAAAAAATCTCTTTGAAACTCGAATACGTTATATTTTTCGCCCGGGGGTAATATATCAACCAAGTGGCATGGGATTTTTTCACCCTTCACGATATAGTCATCATAATCCTTTCCCGTGCCCAGGTCCATGCCTTTGTATACCTGCCTTGAATCAGCGCTTATAATTTCCCCGTTTACGCGGGATGCCAACAGGGCAGCAACGCGGGTTTTGCCCGTGGCCGTGGGGCCAAGTATGGTTAGTAAGTTGTATTTCTCCAGGATATTAATTATTTTTATTCATGGATGTTTGCTGTATATTATCCCCCTGTATTATAAGGGGTAACCAAGCCTAATATGACAGGTTGGGAAATTTACGCTACAAAGATAAAGTATTCTTTTTTAGTATCTTTATTTTTTTTGGACAGAAATTCTTATTTTTGCAATTCGCTAAGAACAATAGATAATGTCTAACCCATTAATTATTAAAATTTTTTAAATGACTGAACAAAACGAGAAATTATCCAGGGAAAATGCTGCTGAACAAGAACAGCAAGCAGAAAATCAAAAGCAAGAAAACGTTGAAGAACAAGTAAACGAGGAGGTGCAAGGGCAAGAAGCTGAAAGCAAGCCGGAAGAAACCCAAGCCCAGGCAAGCCAAGAGGTAGAAGCAGCCAGCGACGAAGCCGCTGAAACGCAACAGAACACCATTGAAACAGTGGAAACCGAGCAACCTGCCGAAAACAAAGAAGAACCAAAAGAATTTGATTGGGACGCGTATGAAAACTCGGGTGAGTTGGAAAACAATACCAATCGCGAGGAAATTGAAAAATTGTATGACCAAACCCTTTCTACCATCGCGGAAAACGAGGTAGTAGAAGGAACGGTTATTTCCATGAACAAGCGGGAAGTAGTAATCAACATTGGCTACAAGTCTGAAGGAGTTGTTAGTTTAAACGAGTTTCGCTACAACCCCGAGTTGAAAGCAGGGGATACCGTGGAAGTTTATATCGAGAGCCAGGAAGACAAAACAGGACAACTGGTCCTTTCTCACAAGAAAGCCCGCACTATGCGTTCATGGGAGCGCGTTAACGAATCACTTGACAAGAAAGAAGTTATCAAGGGATATATCAAATGCCGCACGAAAGGTGGTATGATCGTGGACGTGTTTGGTATCGAGGCCTTCCTGCCGGGATCACAAATTGACGTTAAACCCATTCGCGACTACGATGCCTACGTTGGAAAAACCATGGAATTCCGCGTGGTGAAAATTAACCACGAGTACAAGAACGTAGTCGTTTCTCACAAGGCCCTCATCGAGGCCGAACTCGAGCAGCAGAAAAAAGAAATTATAGCGAACCTTGAAAAAGGACAAGTCCTTGAAGGGACCGTTAAAAATATTACCCCTTACGGTGTATTTATTGACCTTGGCGGCGTTGATGGCTTGATCCATATTACCGATTTATCCTGGGGCCGCGTGAACCACCCGGAAGAAGTCGTTGAACTCGATCAAAAATTGAACGTGGTTATTCTCGACTTTGACGACGAGAAAAAACGGATTGCCCTGGGCCTTAAACAGCTTACAGCACATCCATGGGATCAGCTTGATGAAAACATGAAAGTGGGCGACGTAGTAGAAGGAAAGGTTGTTGTAATGGCCGATTATGGTGCGTTTGTTGAAATAGCACCGGGCGTGGAAGGATTGATACACGTGTCTGAAATGTCATGGTCACAGCACTTGAGAAGTGCCCAGGAATTTTTGAAAGTGGGCGATAAAGTAAAAGCCCAGATTCTTACCCTGGATCGCGAAGAACGCAAGATGTCCCTTGGCATGAAACAGTTGAAACCTGATCCATGGGATAATATCGAGGAAAAATATGCCGTGGAAAGCAAGCATACTGCAAAAGTACGGAACTTTACCAACTTTGGTGTGTTTGTTGAAATAGAAGAAGGTGTGGACGGCTTAATCCATATTTCAGATTTATCCTGGACAAAGAAAATTAAGCATCCGGCTGAATTTACCTCGATTGGCAATGATATCGAAGTAGTAGTATTGGAAATTGACAAGGAAAACCGTCGGTTAAGTTTAGGCCATAAACAACTTGAGGAAAATCCATGGGATGTTTTCGAAAGCGTTTTTACTATTGATTCAGTCCATGAGGGAACGGTTATCGATGTGCAGGAAAAAGGCGCTATAATCTCCTTGCCATACGGCGTAGAGGGCTTCGCGAGTGTTAAGAACATCGTGAAGGAAGATGGCACTAAAGCGAAAGTTGATGAAAAATTACCATTTAAAGTCGTAGAATTTTCGAAATCTGCAAAAAAAATTGTAGTTTCACATACTAGAGTTTTTGAAGATTCCAAGCGCTCGGATGAACGTGGCAAACGTAAGGCTACCGAGGCAAACGTGAAGAAAACGCAGAAAAAAATCAAGAGCAATCTTGAGAAAACAACGCTAGGTGACATATCAGATTTGGCCAGTTTGAAGTCTGAAATGGAGGCAAACGAGAAAAAAAGCCAGGCAAAAGCCAAAAAAGAAGAAAAACCTGCCAAGGAAGAACCTAAGGCAGAAAAGGTGAAAGAAGAAAAACCTGCCAAGGAAGAACCTAAGGCAGATGTAGTAGAAGGGCCGAAAAAAGAAGAAAAGGCTGCCGGGCAAGAAGCAGCAGCCAAAACTGAAGAAAAAGACGGCGAAAATGTAGAACAAGAGGCCAAAGATGAGGCCAAGGAAGAAATAAAAACGGAAGCTGTTAAGGAAGAAAGCAAAGAAACGCCAGAAGAGAAAGAAGAAACGAAAGCCGGGGAGACAGTGAAAGCTGAGAATGAAGAAAAGAAAGAAGATAAGAAAAAAGAGGAAGAGACCGGTGATGAAAAAAAGGATGAATAAGTAGTTTCTGTCAAATCGAGTGTTTGAACTAGATAGTTTAGCGCCGCCTAAAGCAGGGGCGCGAGAAAAATTCAAACCAGGTAATTTGCCATTGGTGGGCTTGAGGATTTGAAGCTTATGGCATAGGGCGGAAGCTAGGCTTTCTAGACAAACATTAATTAAAAGTAAGCCAGGAGAAGGCAAAATTGTATAGCATGCAATTCTAAATTATAAAAACATGGAATTCAAAATTGAAAAAAAGCAAAATTATACTCTAATCCAGGTTTTGGAAGAGAAGCTTGATACACATGTGGCCCCGACACTAAAATCTGAATTGGTCTTAATTTCCGGGAACGGGGAAAAGAATATCATCCTGGATTTAAGTAACTGCCGGTATTGCGATTCTTCTGGTTTAAGTGCTATCCTGGTGGCCAACCGGCTTTGCAAAAACGCCAACGGCACTTTCGTGCTCACGGGTTTAACTGATGCGGTTGACCGCCTGATAACCATTTCACAATTGGATACGGTTTTAAATATTACGGATTCTACCGAGGAAGCTATCGAGCTAATCGGGCCTGAAGCGGATGAAAAACAGGAAGAAGAAAACTAATCGTAAAGGTGATATTTGAATTAACGATCTTGGGCAACAGTTCAGCGCTGCCCACTTCAAAAAGATTTCCTTCAGCTCATGTGCTTAATGTGCATGAGCATTTTTTTTTAATTGATTGCGGAGAAGGTACGCAAATCCAACTTAGGCGTTTTAAAATAAAATTTCGCCGGTTAAACCATATTTTTATTAGCCATTTGCATGGCGATCACCTGTTCGGGCTATTTGGGCTCCTTTCCAGCTTTAGCTTGCTTCAGCGTAAAACCCCGTTATACATTCATGCACCCGCGGGGTTAGAAGAAATTTTGCAATTCCATACACGGTATTTCGATCGTGATCGCCCTTACCCTTTGCATTTTATGCCTTTTGAGGCCCGCGAACCTGGCCTGGTGCATGAAGGCAAGCGGATTACCGTGCACCGGTTCCCCCTGGATCACCGGGTGCCAGCGGCTGGCTTCTTGTTTAAAGAAAAGCAAAAGCCTGATCATATGCGAAAAGAGATGATAGAAGAATATAACATCCCGGTAAAGGAAATCGGGCCAATTAAACAAGGCGCTGATTTTATCACCCCTTCCGGTGAAAGGGTGCCTCACGAGCGTTTGACCTACCCGGCCAGCAAGCCAAGGTCTTACGTTTATTGTTCTGATACACGCTACAACGAGAAAAATTTATTATTTATCGAGAAAGCAAATATATTGTACCATGAAGCCACTTTCTTGGAAGATTCCCTGGATAGGGCCATCCAAACAGGGCACAGCACGGCTTTGCAAGCTGCCCGCTTAGCCCGTGAAGCCGGGGTCGGCCACCTGATCCTAGGCCATTTTTCGGCCCGTTACAAGGATTTGTCCCTTTTTCATGCAGAAGCTTCCAGGGAGTTTGCCCCTGTTACGTTGGCCGAGGAAGGTGACAAGTACCGGGTGAAACCTGAGCATCTAATTGAACACGTGAAATATAGTAAGGAGGATAAATTGTGATTAGTTCAGTTCCCTTCTAAAGAAGAAAGACTGTACCTTTGTGCTCAAATATATATTATTAAACCCTTTTACAAATGGAAGAAAAAATACTTATTCTTGATTTCGGATCCCAGTATACCCAGTTAATTGCCAGGCGAGTGAGGGAATTGAACGTGTATTGTGAAATATCTCCTTATAATAAAATACCAAGCCTGGACGAAAGCGTGAAAGGGGTAATTTTATCTGGAAGCCCCTTTTCTGTCCGGGATCAAAATGCCCCAAGGGCAGATGTTTCGTCGTTTATCGGTAAGATTCCATTGCTGGGCATTTGCTACGGGGCACAATACCTTACCCAAGATAACGGGGGAGAAGTATTGCCATCCAGTTCAAGAGAGTATGGGCGGGCCAACTTACATTTTATCGATACAGAAAATGAACTGTTAAAAGGGATTTCAATAGATACACAGGTATGGATGTCGCATGGCGATACCATAACCCGTTTGGCAGATAATTGCAAGGTAATTGCCGGCACCCCTGATGTAAAAAATGGCGGGTTCCAATTTGCCGGCCAACAGGTTTATGGCATTCAATTTCATCCAGAGGTATACCATACCTTGGAAGGAAAGGAAATATTGCACAATTTTGTCGTGAATATTTGTCAATGCCAGCAAGACTGGACCCCGGTTTCTTTTATTGAATCTACCATCGATGACTTGCAAAAGCAGTTGGGCCATGATATGGTGGTACTTGGCCTGTCTGGTGGAGTAGACTCTAGCGTTACGGCCATGTTGTTGCACGAGGCCATTGGCAAAAACCTTGTATGCTTGTTCGTGGATAATGGACTGTTGCGTAAAAACGAGTTTGAAAAAGTATTGGCCAGTTATAAACACATGGGGTTAAACGTGGTGGGGGTCAACGCCAAGGATAAATTCTTGGATGATTTAAAAGACATTAGCGATCCGGAAGAAAAAAGAAAATCGATCGGGAAAAACTTTATCGAGGTATTTGAAGAAGAGGCCAACAAGTTGGAAGGAGTGAAATGGCTGGCACAGGGCACGATTTACCCCGACAGGATTGAATCGGTTTCCGTGAATGGCCCCTCGGCCACGATTAAATCCCACCATAACGTGGGCGGCCTGCCCGAGCGGATGGACCTGAAAGTGGTCGAGCCCCTTGGCTTATTGTTCA
>CAZKIR010000042.1:0-14937 GCA_964552835.1 uncultured Bacteroidales bacterium | reverse complement strand
GTTGGGCGTGTTCGCGATTTGCAATGCGGTCCCTTTTCCATTATTGTCGCAATCCCCAAGCCCATCCAATACCAGGAAAACAATTCGTTTATCGTTTTCTTCGGCCAGGGAAGTGATTAAGTTTCCATAAATGTCGTTCATGCTTGTTTTTTTTTGGTGGTTCCAAGGTTTAATATTGATATTGCAGGGAAAATTATGCCATTTTCTTTCGACCTCAAGGTAAGAAATTGAAAAAAAATTGAAAAACCTTCCAGGAATAAAAATATATAAGGCTTTTCTTTTTTTTGCTTCCCGTGTCCTGGATTGTTGTTATATTTGCCCGTTCGTGTAAATTTTCCCCACTTTTCCATGTCTAGGGGATTTTTGCTTGAATCCCCTGAATGCTTTAACCATGGTGGGAAAAACTGTTTTTTTCCAGCCTTGGAATAATAATTGACCCGTGTTCATTGAACTTTATTAAATAAACTTGATTCATCATGAAAAATATCGTTTTATTTATTATCATTTTTGCTATCATTGGTCTTGTCGCGGGATATTTAATATTTGGGCGCATCCAGGGCGAATACATTGATATTAGCCTGATTTTCGCGAATGAAAAGGGCATTATTAAATCGTTTGGACGGCAATTGGCCGGGATTACCACGATGAAACAAAATATTTTGATTTCCGGTGGGGTAGGTGCCTTAATAGGGTTCCTGCTTAATTATACACGTAAAAAATAAATTGAGAATAGTAACTTTAAAGGAGGTTAGGCAATGTTTAATAAATTTGAAAATATTACGATTTTTCTTGTTTTGTTATTGGCTATGGGAGGCTGTAAGAACAAGGAAATGGAGCAAAAAATAAGCAAGTTGGATAAAGAAAATCAAGAATTGCAAGCCCAGCTCGAGAAAAGGGATTCTACCATTCAACATTTAATGACGGTGATGGACGGGATAGAAGAAGACCTGGACAAGCTGGCCCAAAGGCAGGAAGAATTGGAAGAAATCGAGAATGGCAAGGATGTTTCAAAAAAGGTAAAACAGCATGTTAACGAAATCAACAAATTGCTGGGGGCCAAGGAAGAAAAATATGAATCCTTACAAGAACAATTTTATTATGCCAAAAGCAAGATACGAAAGATGAAGCAAGAAATGGACACTTTGCAGGGCCGTCTCGACAAAGATACTACCCTTATCGATAGCCTTGAAAAACAGGTAATGGCCTTGCAAGAGGCCCTCCGGGCTAAGGACTCGTCTATCATGATGCTTGATTCGTTGCATCGCGAGAAGATGAAAAAATATGAATTCATGGATTCGGCCGCCCACCTTGCTTACTTCAAGATTGGCAAAGAAAATGAACTGATAAAGCAAGGCGTGTTGATGAAAACTGGTGGGTTCCTGGGTTTTTTGGGCCGTGTTGAAGTGATAAACCCCGGTTTTTCCGATACTTTGTTTAAGGCTTTAAATACAAAGCATAAAACAGAATTCCGGCTTGGGGCGAAAAGCAAGGACGTTGAATTGATCACCCCGCACCCGCCTAGAAGTTACCGGGTTAAGGAAATAAGCGGTGATTCTGCCATGATAAAGGTGATGGAACCCGTGGAATTTTGGAAAATATCTGATTACATGCTGGTCAGTTTACAATAGAAGCATGTTTTACTGGCCCACGCTCCGGCAATAGCCAAGGCTCAGGTTGGTAAAATCCGCCTCGCCAAAATTGGCGTTCACGTGAGCCGAGATAAACCAGTTGTTCAAGGGTTTTGCCCGTGTATCCAGCAAGTAATATTTAAACCCTACCCTGGAAAGGAACAGCTTTTTCAATAGTAAGTCAAATTGGCTCCCGTGCTCGTACATACGCTTGTATTCTTCATAAAAGGGTTTGTGCAAGTTCAACCCGCCCTCGATATGGAACGCAAAATGCTTGATGAGGAACTCGCAATCCATGAAAAAATAAAAATTCGAGGCATTGAAAAAAGGATTGTTCTTGTACCCTTCTGGTTTTTCGCGGCTTATAAAATCATAATAATGCTCGTAAAAGCGATACGAGAACCCCGCGCTGGCCTTGATAAACTGCCTGAAAATTATGCCCCTTGAGCCGCCCAGCGAAAACACGCTTTTCTTGGGGCCGCCTACCGGCCCCGCGGTACCGCCAAATTCATGAATGCCCCAGCCATACCGGAAGTGATAAAAATGTTGCCTTTGTTTGTCTACTTGATATGCTGGATGGTTTTCCCTATCGGGAAACGGGTTTTTGTCCACGAGGTACTTTGCAGAAATGGAAAGTATGCCGGAATTCAGCCCGAAGTTGGGCAATTGCACGTGCCCGTTCGAGTTATGCAGGTAACCCGCGCCCATCCTCAAGGAGAAATTCTTGTAATAAATCAGGTTGTGGTACAAAAATGCCTGAAACGACCAGTTTAGGCCCGAGCCAATGGACTTGTTCCGGGGGTTTTTCGTTTCATGGTAAAATTTGGTAAAATAGGAAGCTCCCAGGCCCAGTTTAAAATCAAAGGATTTCCGGATGTCTTTGGACGTTCGTAAGGTTATGTAGGGTATGATGGCAAAGGATTCGCCGAAAGCTTCCTTGTTCCCGTGCGTGGAATAGGAAAAGTTTACCCCCGTGTATGGAAAGTTGTAAAATTCGCTATAAGCTTCGCCCGGGAGCGCGTGAAAATGACCGATGTTCAGGAAATAGGAATACTGGAACCCCGTTTCCGGAAAATAACTTTTGTTTGGCACTACCTTCCCGATCATTGCCTCGGGTTCAATAAAATGGATAGGGCTTGTACCCGGTTTGTCTTTTCCCAGGCAGCTTCCAGTTGAAATGTAAAGTAATAATCCTGTTAAGTAAAAAATGAAGAAAACACGTGCTTTACTCCTCCGGTGCTTCCACGTTTTCTTGCTTTTCTCCGTACAACCAAGCATTTCCATTAATATATTTCTTCACTTCCGAATCGTTTAATTCATTGGTTTTGTCACGGGCTTCTTTTTTATCTTTTATTTTATCCGTGTAAACAAAAAAGTATTTTCCATCGCCCCGGATCATGATTTCGGAATCCAGGTTAAGTTCGCTTTCTAATTTGTTCTTGAATTCCATGGCATCTTTCAATTCATAGTAAGCCCCTATCACCGTGTAATACGAATCGTACGATTCATCAGGTTTTACCTGGTGTTTTTTCATGATATCCGCCAGGCTTTCTTGTTCTTCTTTCTTATCTTTTTCTTTTTTATCGTGCGAGCTATACGTTTTTCGTTTATTATTCTTGAACAAATTGTTTAAAACACCTTTTTTCCCTTTTTGTTTAGCGTTTATTTGGTAACTTAACATGATCTCGTGGCTCCCGTTCGACATGTGCGCCAGTTCGCCAATGCTAAACTCGTAGGAATACCCCAGGAAAAAATCCTGGTATTTCACGCTAATGCCCGTGATGAAGGATTTATTTGTAATGTAACTGGTTTGCAGGTATAATTTTTCTTGTATCCGGGTCAACAGGTTAATATCAAACTGCAAGGGACTGCTTGGTATAGAATGTATGGCCACTGAAGGTTGGAAAGCGAGGACTTCATCATATAAACTCGCGTTCACGATGATGTCATAACCCACGCGCCCGTATATTGTTTGATACAATTTATCGTGTTCCAGTATCCTGGGAAGTGACGCGCTGGCAAAAAAGCCCTGGTTGGTGTAATAGAGCCCAACCCCCGTGGTAAATTTCATCGTGTTGTAACTTTCTTTGTCCAAAACCGGATCGGCAAGGGTCCCGGTCACGATATCGCCCTTGTTCAACCGGAAGGTTTCTATGCCAGCCGATAGCCCATAGTAAAGGTATTGGTCCCGGCTTAGCCTGTGCTGGTATGAATAAGTAAATTCTGTCAAGAAGGTATTGAAAAGGCCTTGCTTGTCACCTATCACGCGCAACCCGCCGTTCGCGTTTTCCTGGAAAGGGTAACTCAGCCCGAAATATAAATCCATTGGGCTGCCCGGGAGGGAAGACCAGTGGTCCCTTGCCGAGAGATAGGCCAGGGTGCTGTTTCCCTCGTTCATGAAAGCCGGGTTTACCATGTATTGGTTGATAGGGTAAAAATTGCTCACGGCCAGGTGTTGGCCCTTGGCTTTGGGGATAAGAAAAATAAACAGGATGCTAAAATATATATATTTGTTCATGGGTCTGTTTTTTCTGTCATTAGCGGATTAATGAAATGGCCCCCTGGTACACGAATTGCTCGTTTGGGCTTTTCACGATGTAATAATACGTCCCGTTGGGCAAGTCGTCTCCCTTGTATGTCCCGTTCCAGTCATTCTGGTAAAAATCCTTCTTGTTGTACAAGCGTTCGCCGATGCTATTGTATATCGAGACTTCAAAATCAAGGTACAAGGGCAAGTACTCGATAACCCAGGTATCGTTCCGGTTGTCCATGTTAGGCGAAAAGAAATTGTAGGCTGTCAATTTGCCTTCCACCAGGTTTCTTAACGGTTTGGTTGGTGTCCCGTATATCGCGTTGGGCTGAAAGGGAACATGGTTAAACATTGGGCTAATTTCTTGCCCCTCGTTATTATAAAGCTTGAAAGTTAGTGTGTCGCCCTCGATACTATTGCTGTATACCATTAAAAAAGCAATATGCCGGGTTGTTGAAGAATCATACCGGATGGGGTTGGCCACCCCCCTGCATTCGTCACCCACGAAAGCCGCGATCATGTCCAAACTGTCTTTTGACATGTCTTCGCCAAATATTAAATATGTCGTGAACGTCATGCTATACTGGTATTGGCCCGGGTCAACCGACCAGTCGGGTTGGGCCTGCAGGAAGCATGTCGGAAAAAGCAAGGGTATCATGGCCAAGAGGGGCCATAACCATCTTCTCTTCCCGGCGAGGTTTTTTCTAAATTTCATGATTTGATGAATATATTCTTTCATGTTAGCCGTGTTTTACTCGTGCACTACCTTAAAGGTACTATTGCCCGTGTTTGTTTCAATTTTAATAAAATATATACCAGGGTTTATGTTTTGCTGTTTGTTGTCAATGCCCTGCCAACTTAGTTTTGACCAGCCGCCAGGCATTTCATGATATATTTTCTCGTACACGAGGTCAGACAGCACGTCATAAACTTTTAATTTAACATCCGATTTGTTTGCATTAAATACCATCACGTTCAACATGTCGGAAAACGGGTTCGGGTAGGCATAACTACTGGCGCTGGTGTTATTATCATGTTGTACTTGGCCGATATTTAACACGACAGGGCTTTGTACGGTGCCGAACATGGCATTGGGCGAGTAAATAATGGATTCATCAATGGCGTAGGTAAGGCCATTGTCTTTTGAATAATATTGAAATTGCACGGGGACTTTCCCGGCTTCATTCAGTATGGTCATGAAATATAAACCGCCCTTGTCCGTAACTTCGACTGGCCTTGAAATCCCGTGGATTTTGCCCTGGTGTTGGGCATACAGCAAGTCCCCGCTCGTCGGGTTTATGTCATGGTGCATGTTAAGTTTCGCCACTACTGACATGTTGGACGGGTATCGTGACGGGTCGAAACCTTTATTTTTCAAAGGCCCGTTCTTGAGCTTGGTAGTGGGCACGGGTATGCTATAAATGCCCTGGTTCGGGTAAATTAAGGTGTCAGCTCCTGATGCGTACAGCATGTACCCCTTGTTTGGCCGCAGGTATTCAAGCGAACCAAGCCAACCCACGTTTTCATCATAAATCGAGAAATTTTCTTGTCCTTTCACGATGTCGTTCGCGGTGGGGTTTAAGCTGGCCAGGGCGTCGTTAATCTCCATGTTCAGGTTAGGGGTGAAGCCGATCCAGTTCCACCCGCTCATGATCGGGATGGGAGTGTTTTCGGGCACGACGGGCACACCAGAATAATTGATGGTATCTGCTTGCAGGAGTTTCATCATGTACATGGTCTCGTTCTTAATGCCCCCGGTCTTGGTCAGGGTGCCTACCCAGCCTGCCTTGTCACCAAATTGGTCATAGTTGTCGCGCCCTTTTATCTCGGTGCCATCTTTCACGTTCAGGCTCGACAACAACGAATCTACGCTGGTCAGTACCGGTGATTTCAGGTTAAAGGAAATCCAGTTCCACCCGGCATTCAAGGGCATGGTTTCGTACACCGTGTCGGTCGCATTGATCACGATAGGTGTTGAAGGGGTGCCCTTCAATAAATTGGCTTGAAAATCGAATCGCGGGTTCACTTGCAAATGGGTGCGGCCACGACTGGCATCCCAAACCCGGAGCACCACGTTTTCTTCAAACTTGGTGTTACTATATATATCCATGAACACCTGGTATTGATCGTATTCTTCCAGGTATTCGATGTTTGCCGAACCCCGGCATTCACCGTCAACAAACGCGGCCACTTTATCATGCAAATCATCAGAGATGACATCGTTTATATACAATTGCCCTATCACGTTCATGGTATACACGTGATCCGAGGGGTTTACCTTCCATTCAGGCGGGGTTTTCAGTACCCGGAGGTTCAAGGCGATTTTTTCGTCAAATTCGAAATCGGTATGCAAGTATATGTCTTGCATGTAATGGCCGATGTTCAAGCCTTCGCTCACGGTGAAGGTGAGGGTTTTGGAGCTTCGTGGTGGCATGGTACCAGATTTTGGGCTAACGGAAAGCCATACCGGGAGGTTTTCAATCGAAAAACTTTGGTTTTCACCGGCCAGGTTCTCTATTTCCGTTGTAAATGTATGGGATTGGTACAGGTTCTTTTCTTCTATCATTTCTTGCTCTTTCCAGCGTATTTGCCCCATGTCCACGTAAGCGCTCCAGGTCTCGGGCGATTGCATGGGGTTCCCGTTCAAGTCCTGCACGTTAGAAACGGTAATGTCCAATACCCTGTTCTCGATTCTTTTCAGTTGATCGGTGGATTTAAACACGATCCGGTCTTCCTTGTGGCTATAGGAAAAGTTTACTTTTTCCACGGGCCTGTTTAGCACGATGTTGGGTGTGATGTCCGAGAAACTGGCATTTATTGCTTGGCCAGAAACCTCTTTCCTGGACTGTTCCACGAGCGAGGTGTCCAACACCATGACCCCGGCATCTTCCTGGTAGGTTTCAAAGGGCATGAAAAAGGCCAGGCCGGGTTCGTCACCTTTTAATTTCGTGTTCATGTACCTTTTCAACTGGTCTTGTTTCCGCGCGAGTTTCCATATCCTTACCTCGTCCATTTGCCCTTCAAAGAACATATCGTTTTGTTGGCTGGGGCCTTCGAACCATCCGCGCGAACCAATCCATAGGTATGGCCCCCCGAAACCTTGCCATCGCTCGTTGTGAATGGCCTGTATCTCACCATCTATGTATGAATGGGTATTCCCCATCCGATCCACTACCAGGGCAAAATGGTGCCAATCCCCGTCAAAATAGTTCTTGCTAACAGCTTCGAATTGTTTCCCATTGTTCCAAACCGAGATATGGCCTTGCTCATTTGTTTGTATACACCATCCGTTCAGGTTTTTATCGGTTCCGTCACCTTTGCCGTTTGACAACAAGGCCTTGTTGTTGCCATCCTTTGCTTTGAACCAGAATTCAATGGTCAAATCCGTTTCCTTGTTGAAAGCCATGTTTTTTGTCCCGGTTTCCAGGTAACTGTTATTGCCTGGAAAATCATAGGCGTACCCGGATGGATAAACATCCCAGGTGGCAAATACTGTCGCGTTCCGATGGTGTACGATATCCTTGGTCAGGGAGCCATATGCCTCGTCCATGGGCCAGTTCCCTATCAAGCCATATTCTTTTCCCACGAGGCGCTTGTTCATGTTGGCCACGATATCGGGTTGTGAGCGCACCGTGTTCCACAGGCGCAAGCCGTGAATGTTCCCTTGAAAGTATGCTGAATCAGCATAGGCCGCCTTCCCGAGGAAAATATTTCCATAGGTCTTGAACGTACCGTTCACGTCATGGTTAGCCAGTACCGAACCATCCTTGTAAATGACCAGCTTGCTATTATCCTTGTCAAAACTGATCGCGTAATGGTGCCATCTGCCAACGGTATGGGCCAGGCCTGTTGTAAAGGTGTTATCGCCAATTTTTATATAAAAATCATCCAGGGCATCGAAACCGATGGATAGGTTTTCGAGCAGTTCAACCCCTTGCGAGAACACGTATTCCTGGCCAGCTGATTTTCTTTTTATCCAACATTCGAAAGTAAATGATTTGCCTCCGAGCATGATTCCCTTGGGGATTTTCATGTAATCGTTTTTCCCATCCAATAATACACTGGCCGAATGGGTCAATTCCGAACCGTTCAAGATGCCCCGGATGTCAAAGTTCAAGTAATTAAGCATCCCGGTGTGGATATCCTCGTTAAAGATTATCAGCATTTCATCGTTGGGGGATAAAATGCCATCGGCCGGGTGCGGGCTGCCGAAGGAATGGGGCGGTATGCGGTCGATAATCCCCCGGAGCACCTCCGTGTAATTGTTCGACAAGGGACAGAACGAAACGGCCCGGATATCATATTTGCCATCCGGGATTTGGGATATGTCCCAGGGATGGAGGGTGTAGGGTTCATCCTGGGCAATAGGGGTAATTTCATCAGTGTTCAGGCCCGTGGTATCGTTCCAGTATGATTTTAGCCCGATCCATCGTGAGCCGGCAGCCTCCTTGTATTGTACCTGGAATTTCTTGAAGCCCTCGTAATTTTTGTCGTATTCTCCAACGATAACGGGCAGGGTGTCATTTCGCGTTGTATTCATTACCCATTGGTCATCAGGGTTATAAAGAGCTACTTCAGTACAGGATGGGATAAAGTATGCTGAAATAGATACCGTGTCTACGGCATGCAATACCCCCCCGTTGGTATGGTGGGCCCATTCGCATGGTGAATAAAGGAGAATCTTGATATTTTCATAGTTGTCTATACCTGGTACCCTGTTCAAGGTAAGGGTTTTTTGATAGGACGTGCCACCGGGAATTTCGAAAACCCTCCCTATGGCTTTCCCGTCCAGACTTATATTGGCGCCATGAGGGTTGCTGTTCTCGGCAATTTTCATGTTGTACCACATGGTTTCGTTGCTTTCGCTCGCGTTGCCAATGGTTAGTTTGAATACTGCTGGTTGATCCGGGGGTATGTTGTTTTGGATATTCGGGGTAACGGATAGCTCGGGTTTTTCCCTTTGCATGGTGCCTTCGCTTATAATGCTACCAATTGGTTCATAATACTTTGTTAGCTCGGGCCCTTCCCATGGGCATAAGCTTCTTCCGGCATTAAGCTTAAATACCGGGCCGGTCAGCGCACTTATTTTCTTATCTTTCAATTCATCAATATCATTGGGCTGCATAATGTCCACGTTAAAATAGTCGCCTTGGTCACCATCACTTAAGGTGTACCCGTAAGAAACAGACTCGTTGTCGCTATCGCCCTCGTTCCAGTTCATCCCGTAACCTCCTTTTAGCGTGTATTTTAATTGAAATCCCACGCCCATTACCGAGAATTTAAAATCACTGGCAAAAGAAACTTCTATGTCAAAGCCATGCGTGGTGGCTTCTGATTCGCTTTCCCCTATCGAGTAACTGTAGCTATAGCTGTTGCCACCGCCTTCGAAGGAGATATTTTTATCGAAAGAGGCTAGTTTTTTCTCTTTCTCGTTTTGTTCCAGGATATTCTCCCATTTTTTAATAATTTGATTATACCACCTGATGCTGTCCACGCTTCCCTTGAAAGTATAGCTTGGGCCGTCGCTATCGCCCTCGTCATACAAGGGGTTTGTTGATGTTGCCTTATTCCCCCATTCCGGATCATCGTTATTGGTCCCGTATAATTCATGATCCGCTGGAATATTGCTTTTATAAGATTCTAATCTGACAAAAAGGTTGTTTCTAAGCTTTTCTAAATTTGGGATCATGTAGTTCATGATGTGATCCTGTGAATAAACGAATGTTGTTTTCACGGAATCAAGAAGCATGTACTTGTTTTTTAAACCTATCCGGTACGTTTGGTTGTTATTCAGGATGATGTGGTCGCTGCATGCGCAAGGGCCTCCAGTTTGTTGGCACAAGGAATCAGGGACAAAAGTGATGGAGTTGACGGTGCCAAAGTTATAATTACGCGTGCTGCCAATAAATACATCTTCCCTGGCCCCAACTAGTTCGCTGGCCCCGCTTGTAGATATTTTTTCATTTACCACGTAAGTCGTGGAATTATTGTCCATCTCCGATCCGCTGTACATCCCGCTAAAACCAAATACAGGCCCTGCTTTCCCTTTGATAATAATACTGGGGCCACCGAAAGGTAAAGTAATTTCCTGGTCTGGGGCGAAGTCGGTTACCAATTCCAAATTAGTGCCCCCCTTCCAACTTTTTGTAACCGTTGAGGAAGTAGTAAAAGCTGATCCTTCTTCAATGTATGAAGAGCTAGAACTGCCAGGTGGATCCCTTAGAACGGTAGTTACCAGGGGTAAATCACCGGTTGCCCCACCGCTCACGAAATCAATGTTGCCAAGGGCCTTCCTGCCCATCACGTACGCGTGGTAATAATTGTCACCTTTTCCGTTATTGCCTGGTTTCCAGTCAGTTGACACCCGGTCTATTTCCGCTTCTATTTTCAGGGTTTTGGTAAAGTTATATTCCGGATAGGTTGTATTCAACAAAAAGTTTGGCTCCCCCGCGAGGAAGTTATACAAAGTGTCCCCATCTTTTTCGTCTGTTAACACGATGGTCTTGGTATTGTCCGATTGTCTCTCTACCCTGGCAATATCATTGTTTATCCGAATGATAGCGTTTTCAAGCGGTACAAGATCAACTTTATCATTATCGGCATTCGTGTATTTTTCATGAACGAAAATCCGGGCAGTATATTCTTTTCCCGCGAAAAACACGGGATGGCCGCTATCGCCCGCCCTTAAATTCATTTCATATTCGTTGCCTTTGTCGTCTCGCGTGGTAATGCTTTCTTCTCCTATGAAAGGCCCGTCATTTTCATCAGTAACTTTAATCCTTGGTTCAGACTTGTATATAAAATCACGTCTGGTTTGGTACCAAGCAGAGTCAACAGATGAAACGGTGCCGTTTTCATCGAAAACCGTGTCGCGTACCATCGTGACGGGCTGGTAAGAATCAAGGTACAATACTTCTTGTGTGCCAAAGTCTATGGCGGGGTTGTTGATAATATCCACGTCCTTGATTACATAATTCAAGGGGAGCAGGTCGATCTTGTATTCCCCGGTGTTGGAGTCCGTGAAGGCCGTATCCGTGGAACAACCAAAGCCCAGTTGTGATTTAAAAATAATCCTGGCTTGCCCAAGGTTGTTTTTTGACAGCCCGAGGGCCGGTTTCTTTTCTTTTTCCCTATTACCTCCTACAACTCTTCCTACCACGCGAATTCGGGTACTATCGATAAATTCGATTCCAGAAACCGGTTCCACGAAAGAATACAAGGAACTGTCGGTAGGCCAAATGCCTGTTTCAAAAGTATGGCCTTTCTTGTAGGCCGAGATAGAATGCTGTCCCGTGGATGGTACCTGTATCTCGAACAGTCCTTCTTTATCGGTTTTGACCATTTCCCCGTTTTTTATTGCTGGTTCCCCGTCAATATAAATATCAATTCCTTTGGCCATACACCTGGAATTCTTGTATTGGATGGTCCCCGTAACTTTCACGGATGAAAAGTCCTTGAAGTTTAAGGTACTCGAGAAAGCCCCTTCGCCAAAATACACGGAATTTACCCTGTCGTTCAGGGTTTCAAAACTATCTTGCCCTTTAAAGGGGGTGAAATCATAAATATTGCCCGTTCCCAGGTATCGCAAGTAACTGATGACGAAACCCCCTTTTTCATCGGTACGGCCTTTCACCTGTAATTGGTCGGCCTTGGGGGCATCCCCTGTCCAGCTGGCGCCTGTTATGTCCCCGTGGTTCTTGTTGAATTCTTCTTTGGTTTTACTGTAATCAAAAATGCCCGTGCCCTCGTTTATATCCATCCGCCAGTATGCCACGAGGCCCTTTTCCTGCCCTGATAATATCCTGGAATAATCCATCTCGATATCTCGCGAGGAGCGGGCTTTGTCCCATATCAAGATTTCATCAAGCTTACCAGTGTAATATAAGGTAGCCGAAGAGTCTGTCCCGATTAAAAATTCACCTTTTTGGATGAGGGGCATGGATGCCTTTAAGCTGTCCGCTATTGCACCATTCAGGTAAACCCGCAGGTAATCCCCATCAAAAGATGCCGTAACATGGTTATAACCACTGGTATTTACTGCATTTGCCGCGATGGCACGGTAGGTGGTGTCTTTTCCTTTTATCCACGCGACCGCATTGTTGTCCTCCAGGTTAATCCCGTAACCCTTGTTATTTGCTGTTTTAGATAAAATAACCTGGTTGCCCGACACGGTAGCTGGTTTTATCCATGCCTGGAAGGTAAAACCTTTTTCGAAATTAAAAACTGTGCCGTGAGGTACCGAAACATGATCGTCCCCGTCAAAGGCCAATGCATAATTCGAGGTATCTAGTATGGATTGGACAGAGTCGTTCGTGGTCTCTACCAGGATTTCCACGTCTTTCACGGCGATATCGCCCTCGTACACCACGCTACCGGAAAGGGTCCCGGCCTTCACCCGGAAACCGGTATCTGTCCCTAAGGGCGAGGTAATGATGTTTCCCTGGCAATTCACCTTGGCCTGTATGGTATAGGTGTATAATTTTCCAGCGATTGTACCTTTGTCGGTGAACGTTTTCTTGTTGCTGGTAACCTCAAAAGTGGCCAAATCCGGGTAACGGGTTATCTCGTAATAGTCGACCAGGTGTTTGTTGCTGTTGTCCCAATTTAAGATGACTTTATCCGGGTAATATCCTTTTGATGCCACGAAGCTCGTGGGGTCCAATAAATCTGCCGGGGCAGGGTTAACATGGATGCTTACCGTATCAGGGTTTGAAGGACCACAAGAGTTAAAAGCTTCAACCGAGTATTGGTAGCGCGTACAAACTTGAAATTCACTGTCCAGGTAATTGGTCTTATCGGCTTGTACTTCCCGCGCGATCCCGTCGGGAGATCGTTTTAGGATAAAATAGTTCTCGGTGGATGAATTGTCAACCCAGTTTAATTCAATTGTACCATTGTTATAGGCGGCCGTTAAACCACTGGGATCCCCTGGTTTCGCCAAGGCTTGTCCGCTCACTATATCAGACCAGTCCTCGCTAAGGTCACCACAAACGTTTTCAGTTTTTAACCTGTAAAAGTAATCGGTATTTTGGTTTGGGACCACTTGCGTGTATTCCACTGACGTATTGGACTCGTTCAGGTAATAATCCCGCGCGTTGGCCGTGAAACCTTCATCGGTTGCCCTTTGCAGGAGGTACCGTTGGATGGTATTGTCGTTCGCGGTATCCTCGTAGGCCTGCCATTCTATGGTAATGGAATCCCCACAGTAATTTTCCGGGTCGTTCACGTATACCGGAGCCATTAACCTTTCTTTGCTGGCACCCATCATGGGATAACTTTTTTCGCCGTAGTTATATTCCCAATCTGCTTCATCACCTTCCGCATCCATTTCGTCATCATTATCCTCCCATGTCCAGGGATCCGGATGCGGTAGTCCCCCGGTTATCCTGTATTGTACCTCGTAATAGTATTCTTCACCTGCTTCAACGCCGTAATCCGTGTAGCTCGTTGTACCGTGAGAGGTGGTCGCTAGATAACTGGAATCCCGGTATATCCTGTATTCTATATGATTCTTATAGTGGCTATGTATGAAAGAGGAAATATTATCCGGTTTTTCATCCCATGATAAACGTACTTCCCCGCAATGTTCCCTGATGCTTGCCTTTTTGATGTTTAACTTTCCCGGTTTAAAGGCCTGGGCTGATTTATAGGTCGTCTCGTAACCGTGATCGTAATCCACGAACCGTAACTGGATAGCCTGGTTATAGTGGCCTTCCGGTGGTCGCCATGCAACCCATAATTCATCACCGTTTGGATCGCACACCTCGCATTCGTCATATTCCAGCCAGGCCACTTCAACGGGTTCGTGGCGGGTGTAATTGTCCGTGTTATGGCTGTGTACGGTAATGATGTCAACCCAACTCCCGTCATTGTTCCGGTAAGATAATTTTCCAGACCACAATATTTCTAATACAATGGATCCGTTGCGGTTGTTCTCGGAAATAACGTACCAATGGTCGGCAAACGTGCTGGTAAAATACCCTGCTAACATAACCAGGATTATCAACGTCCTTTTGAATGGGATATTCATGGGAAAATGTTTAGATTTTTAATTTTTTAAATGTAAATCAATGCATGGCTCAAGGCGTAACCTGTTTCCATGTATTAATAATCATTTTTAATGCACCGTACCGATACAGCCTCTTCTTTTTTGATGGTGCTCGTGTTTATCTCCTCAGAATCAAACCGTAATTGATAGCTATAGGTATTGGTGGCACTGGCTTCTTTGGTAGAGCCAAAATACCCGCTGTTTTCGAGTTCCAGGTAAAAGCCCCCATCTTTCTTGCCGCCGCCCAGGCCCGTGAAGCCCGAGGTATTGGTAGCCCCGGTGTTGGGCGAGGCCCAGTGCGAGGTGCCTGTTTCTTTTAACTTGCCCCCGGCACCCGCGGGGTTGCCACCAAGGTAATCGATGAGTTCGCTCCATTCACTTTGAGAAGGGATATGCCAACCCGTGGGGCAAATGCCCTGGTGTTCTTTTTTGACTTGGCTGGCACAGTCCCCGGTTTGGCAATTATCCGGCAATTGCATCATTTCACGCCAGGTATACAAACCACCGTATATCTCCAGGGTGTCACTGTCATCACCGTAGGCATGTTTTTCAATGGTGTCATTGTCGCTAGGCACGGCTGCCGGGGACAAGGTATCGCCAATGTTCATGTTTTCGCTCATCCATACTTGATCCCCGATGGTTTCAAAATTGTATTTTTGACCATCGCGTTCATCAATAAAAAGGGCGTCCACACCTCGATCGTTCATGGCACCTTCAAGCCGGAATTCGCC
>CAZKIR010000041.1:10113-15216 GCA_964552835.1 uncultured Bacteroidales bacterium | reverse complement strand
TTTTTTTAGATAACCAGCTTTCCGTTAATATTTAGCTTATAAATAACTACCAAAGCCAGAAGCAGGGCAATTCATTAATACCTTTAATCATGGTTTGCCTGGGTTAGGATAAGCTTAGATATGATTGATAGGATTTAACTGCCTTCGGTAGTTCTTAGAAAATTATTCTTCACGAAGGATGTAAGAACAAATCAAAAAACCCACCAATGTCACGATCGAAAAAAAAAGGATTTCTAAACAATTGGCAAACTTCTTGCATTGATGGCAACTCAAAAAATGGCTATCAAAAAAATGAAAAAGAAAAAAAACTATACACGAAAAATCTTCGGCATAATTTTAGCCTGTCTATTAATCATTGGACATGCGCAAACAATAAACTCGGAAAAAGGAAATACTATGTATGAATTTCAAATACCCAAAGCAGGAGACATTAAACCAAAAGGTTGGATCAAGGAACAATTACACCGTGACCTCACGGAAGGCTATATCGGCCGGTTTGACGAGGTACACAAGACCGTGACCCACAACGTGTTCGTGAAGCAAAACCGGCGCAGCACCAAACAATACCGGATCATTAAAGAATGGTGGAGCGGAGAACACGAGGGCTACTGGAAAGACGCCATCGTGCGAATGGCGTTTTTAACCGGAAACCAGCAGTATATTGACCAGAGCAAGGAATGGATGGAAGAGCTGATTGAAAACGCGGGGAAAAATGGCTACATTGGCATTTATGAAGAGTGCGACGCACCTACTTGCCGTTTCAAGCACAAGAAAGGAAACGGGGAACTTTGGGCCACTAGCCGGATTCTCATGGCCATGCTGGCCTATCACGAGTATACAGGAGATGAAAAAGTACTGGCCGCGGCCGAAAAGGCCTCGAAACTGATCATGGAACAATACAGCGACCGGAACTATTTTTCGAAAACATCGAAAGGCGGTGGCGTAAGCCATGGCGTGGGCTTCTTCGAGAACCTTGAATGGCTTTTCAGGTTAACCGGGGATGAATCTTACAACGATTTTGCCCTAAAACTATACGAAGATTTTAACCAAGGCCCTGTTCGCGACGATGATCTAAAACTGCAATTATTGCTTGACGAAGACCGAAAATATAAAAAGCACGGGGCACACATTGCCGAGGGCATGTTTATCCCAACCTATATTGCCCACCTGAACAAGGATTCCGTTTACAAGGAAGCCGTGGAAAACAGCCTGGAAAAACTTTACTATCACATTACCCCGGGCGGTGCCATGCGCTGCGACGAATTTATTAAAAACAAGCAAGGCACGGCCGACGAACGCTACGAGTATTGCGGCATCGCGGAAATCATTAGCCCCTTGCTCCGAATGCTGACCATGACCGGCAAGCTGGAACTCGCCGACCGGGTAGAGACCATGACCTTCAACGCCGGGCAGGGCTCTCGGTTTCCTACTTTAACTGCCCTCTCCTACCTCACTTCAGACAACCGTATAAAGCTTAACCATAACGAGATAGGAAAAAGGGAAAGCTATGACGCCGCCCACCGGGCCGCGGCCTGTTGCGTGCTGAACGGTGGCCGCCTGATGCCCTATTACGTGGAAGGCATGTGGATGAAAGACGCGAAAAACGGCGGGATCATGGCCTTGTTATACGGCCCCAGTGAAATTACCACTTCGCTAAAGGGACAAGAAATAAACATACAAGAAGATACAGATTATCCCTTCTCCGACAAAGCCACGTTTACCATGTCCACGAGTCCCCCCCTGGAATTTAATCTCATGCTGAGAAAGCCCCACGGCGCTGGGAACATGAAAATTAACGCACCAAAAGGGGCCAAGGTGGAAGAAGTTGGCGACTATTATACCGTGGCCAAAAAATGGGAAAACGGGGATGTTGTAGAAGTCGACTTTCATTTTGACGTGGAAAAAATTCCACAACCCAGTTCAAAAACCGTTCCTGGAGGGGGCTATTACCTGAAAAGAGGGCCTATCGTGTTCGCACTCCCTTTTAAACACCAGATTGACACGGTGAAAGAATATTATGACAGCGGCTTTTACCGGTACAAGATAAAGGCAAAAGATAAGGATAACTGGAAATTGAAAATAGATGAAAAAAGCGGGTTCACGTATTCACCGATGAAAGAAGCCAACTACCTGCGCCCGTTTGACAAGGTAGCTGTTAAACTGGAAGGCGAACTGGTGGACAAAAAGGGGAACAAAGTACCCGTGACCCTCGTGCCCGAGGGGAACACTATTTTCAGAAGGATAACCTTTCCCGTGGTAAAAAATCAACAAAAATAAATCTTGAAAAAGCATATATCATGAAAGAAAAAGACGTGAGCATTGTAATCTGTGTTTATAACGAAGAAAAAACTATAATAGACGTTTTGAAAACGTGTGTTGAAAACAACCCGGAGAGCGAGGTGCTAGTGGTGGATGACGGAAGTACCGACAACACGGCCCCCTTGTTGCAAGAAGCCAAGGAAAAGATGGGCTTCCGCTATATCCGCTTACCGGAAAACAAGGGCAAAAGCTATGCGATGACAGAAGGGGTGGAGCAAGCCTCAAACGAGATCATCCTTTTTTGGGACGCGGACGTAACAGGGATTAAACCCGGGCATTTCAAGAAAATACTGGAACCCATGTATACCAACGAAGCCGATATGGTACTGGGGTCGCCTTCCGAAATATGGATTGACTACCGCGTGAACCCCTTTCGCGGGCTTACCGGGGAAAGGGCCATGAAGAAAAAAGACTTTTTAGCTTTAAAAGATGATATCCGCGAGATAAATTTCGGGATAGAGACTTACATTAACTTGTATTTCCAGGCCCATGGCAAACGCATCAAATACACCATCCTCGATGGCCTTACACATCCTACCAAATACAAGAAAACCACGGCCGTGAAAGCAACGGTAGAGTTCATGAGCGAAGGAAAAGAAATCGCGCGAACCCTGTTGCAAAACTATGATTTAATCACCAAGCGGATAGAACTTTCGCTTGATGCCCAAAACGAGTTGTTGAAGAAAAAAATATTTGTCTTGCAACAAGACCTGAACGATCGGTTAAAAACAATGTTTAAAAAAGAGTAGCCGATCGGGGTAGGTATATGCAATTTTTAAGGGTACATAAAAAAAAGATTATCCAGGCAGTGGTTTTTCTCGTCCTGGGGGTGGCCTTGCTAGCTTATGTTTATAACGACATCAAGCTGTCCAGGATAAAATCCTTGTTGGGCGAGGTAAATTATAGCTGGGTAGCCGTATCCCTCGTGCTAAACCTCTTGAGCCAGTACATCCGGGCTATCCGGTGGAGGCTTTTGATTAACCCCATGGCCTATCGCCCCAGCGTAAACAACCTATTCCTGGCCATCCTGATACTAGGGTTTACCAACACGGTTATACCCAGGGGCGGCGAGATAGCCCGTTCGGCCGTGATCACCAAGCACGAGAAAATCCCGTTCCCCAAGCTCATGGGCACCGTGGTGGTAGAACGGATAACCGACCTGGGGGTATTGGTCACCCTTTTCCTGATCGTGTTGACCTGGCAATTTTCAAAATTCACCGGCCTGCTTGGAAACCAGGGCGTGTCGTTCAATTTCTCGAGTTTCGCGGGAAAAATCCTGCAAATCCTCGCTATCGGGGCAGGCATCGTGTTAGTATATTTTATCTTGAAAAAAATTGGCCTTTTTAAAAAATTCAAGGAAAAAATCCAAAAAGTAAAAATAGAATTCGCGGAAGGGTTCAGGGTACTTTCGAGGATTGATCGCGTACCCCTGTTTTTTATCTTGTCATTTGCCGTGTACCTGATATGGTTTGGCATGTCGTACGTGATGTTTTTCGCGTACGATCCCACCAGCCATCTATCTTTTGGTGCCGCGGCCTTCACTTTCTCGGTGGCTACCTTTGCTTTTGTCTTGCCTATACAGGCGGGCATGGGCGCTTGGCATTTCATGGTTATCCAGGCATTGCTTTTATTTGGCATTGACAAAGAAACCGGGATGGTCTTCGCGCTCGTGGCACACACTTTCACCAACCTTATTTACCTTGTTTTCGGGCTCTTCGGTTTTGCACTCTTGCCCATTTTAAACAAGAATAAAGATTCATGACGTGAATTGTAAAAATTTTTATTTTATTTGCCCTTCCATTGTTTTCGAACAAACATATATTTTATGGGTGAAAATGAATACCAGATAGAAATCAGGATGCTGCAAATGGGGGATTACATGGATTTGAAAAAATCTATGGTAGAAGCCTACCCCCCCTGGGAAGAAATATACTGGAAGCGCCATCACATCAAGCGCTTGTTAAACCTTTTCCCGGAAGGGCAAATCTGCATCCTGGTAAACAATAAAGTGGTGGGGGCAGCCTTGTCGCTCATTGTAAATTACGAACGGCTCACCGATGATCATACCTACGACCAAGTGATAGCGAACTACTCTTTCACTACCCATGATCCCAAAGGTGACGTTTTGTACGGGATAGACATCTTCGTGCACCCCGATTACCGCAACATGCGATTGGGCCGTAGGATGTACGATGCCCGGAAAGACTTGTGTGAAAAACTAAACTTGCGGGGCATTATCGCGGGTGGCCGTTTGCCCAAGTACAAGGACCATGCCCCGGAAATGACTCCGAAGGAATACATCTACAGGGTAAAACACAAGGAAATATATGACCCCACGCTTTCCTTTCAGCTGGCCAATGATTTTCACGTGCGAAAAATATTGAAAAATTATTTGCCCGAAGATCAGGATTCACTGGAATACGCGGCCTTGATAGAATGGAACAACATTTATTACCAGGAAAAAAAATCCTACCTGAAAGAAATCAAACCCGTGGTGCGGATAGGTATCGTGCAATGGCAAATGCGCCCCATGGCCAACCTCGAGGCCGTTTCCGATCAGATTGAATTTTTCGTGGACGCGGTCAGCGGGTACCAAAGCGATTTTATCTTGTTCCCCGAATTTTTTAATGCCCCCTTGATGGCTGATTACAACCATCTACCAGAACCCGAGGCCATCCGGGAGCTGGCCAAGTATACCGAACCCATCCGGAAACGGATATCTGAACTGGCCATCGAGTACAACGTGAACATCATCAGCGGAAGCATGCCCTTTATTGAAGATGA
>CAZKIR010000041.1:0-10103 GCA_964552835.1 uncultured Bacteroidales bacterium | reverse complement strand
AGCTAAAAAACGTGGGGTACTTATGCCGGCGCGACGGTTCGTACGACTGGTACGAGAAAATCCACATCACCCCTTCCGAGATTAGCGCGTGGGGCATGACCGGTGGCTCAAAAATACAATGCATGGACACGGATTGCGGGAAAATAGGGGTGCAAATTTGTTATGACGTCGAGTTTCCAGAGCTTTCAAGGATAATGGCCGACCAGGGGATGAACATCCTTTTCGTCCCCTTTTTAACCGACACGCAAAACGGCTACATGCGGGTCCGGAATTGCTGCATGGCCAGGGCCATCGAAAACGAGTGCTACGTGGCCATGGCAGGATGCGTGGGCAACTTGCCCAAGGTGGCCAACATGGACATTCAATACGCGCAATCGGGCGTGTTTACCCCCTCTGATTTTGCCTTCCCGGTAAACAGCATTAAAGCCGAAACCACGCCTAACACCGAGATGACTTTAGTAGTAGACGTGGACCTGGATTCATTAAAACAATTGCATAATTACGGTTCAGTGCGCAACCTGTTGGATAGAAGACAAGATTTATATACCCTTGTTCATGATAAAAGCAGTTTTTAATTGATCCGACTCCTCGAGCTTTAATTTCGCGGCTTTCAGTTCATCCTCCAGCTTCTGGCGCTTGCCAATCTCATTTTTTACCAAAACAAACAATATAATGCCTGACACCAAAACAAAAAACCAACCCTTGAAATTTTGCATTATTTTTATCTCGAAAATATCCGTGGTATAATAATACACCAGGTTATCCGAGAACAATATCCACAGAACCCCGATAACCAGGTAAATAATAAGGATCCGGTAAGGAAAAGATATTTTCATGAATTACCGTAATTACTATGTCATCGGTTATTTTAACCCTTCTTTAATTTAACGCCCGATTAAGTTCACATCAAAAATACAATTTTTTAATTTAGTAATACTTTGTCATGGGTTAAAATTACCAGGAAAAAGGAAACATGAAAGGAATTTTTGTTTACCCGCCAATTTTTGTATTTTTATATCCTTAACTGATGATTTCACGAGATTTTAGCAAGCTATGCCACATTTTGCTGTCGCGAAAAAGATAATATAACCCATAAGCATGAAAGAACCAGTGCAACAACTGATCAAATTGAAAGCCGAGAACGAGGGACTAAAAAAGAAATTGAAAGAAATGAAAAGGTTTTTGGATGAGGAGAAAGAAAACAAAATTGAGAACTTGATCCATAAAACCAACGAGTATTTGGAACAAGAAATTAACCAACGGACAACCGAGTTAAAAAACACGAACGAGGCCTTAAAAAAAGAGATTAAAAAAAACATAGAAACCCGCCAACGATTAGAAAAAAACGAGGAAAAATTCCGTAACATCATTGCTAAATCCCCGATAGGCTTCGTGCTTGTTGACGAAACGGGTAAAATTATAGAATGGAACGAAGCACAGGCAGAATTGACCGGTATCAAACCGGTAGAAGCACTGGAAAAGTATTTTTGGGAAATCGTGGATGCTTTTCATCCCGACGAGAACAAAGACGAGATAAGACAACGCTTGCGCGACATTACCCGTACCCTCCTGCTCCCTTCCCTTGGAAATGGTCAAAAATCAGAGATCACCCGTGAAAGAAAAATCAAATTTATCGATGGCCACGAAAAATACCTTCAATCCTTGTTTTTCGCGATACCTGCCCCCGGGGGTGTTTTCATTGCAAACTACAACATGGACATCACCGAATCAAAAAACACCAGCGAGGCCATCCGTAACTCGGAAGCCATTTCCAGGGCTTTTATCAATAATAGCGAACAGGTGTTCATCTTGCTCAACAACCAATTGGAAATACTTGATTACAACAGGATCACGCGAGAATTCGGCAAGGCCATCTTTCATAAAACCATCAAGAAAAAAGTAAGTTTTGCCAGCAATAAAACACCCTTTAGGGAAGAAATGGAGCAAGCTTTAAAAGGACGAAAAGTTACCGGGGAATTTACCATCAATATAAATGGTAACGAGCAATGGATGGAATTTTGCGTTACGCCCGTGTACCTGCAAGCTTCTAAAATATTTGGCATCGTTTTTAATGCATTTGATATCACCAATACCAAGAAAGCTGAAATAGAAGTAAAAAAAACCCTTGACAAGGAAAAAGAACTAAATAACTTGAAATCCCAGTTTATTTCAACGGTAAGCCACGAGTTCCGCACCCCCCTGGCCAACATAATCCTGAATACCCAATTGATAGAAAAAATTTCCTTGCTGAACAAGAACGAGAAAATCGGGAAGAGTTTCTCGCGGATATATAATTCCATCGAGTACCTCGTGAACATGTTAAACGAAGTATCCTTGATCAGCAAGGATCAAAGCGGCAAACTCATCTTCACGCCCAGCTCGGTAAACCCCGAAGAATTATGCCTCGACATCATCGAACAAGTAAAAAGCCTGCAGGAAAACCCAGGCCGGATAAAATGGCAAAACAACGCCCCCGGGGTAAAAAAAGCCTTTTTGGACAAAGATTTGTTCTCGCACATTTTTAATAACCTCTTGAACAATGCCATAAAATTCTCGCCCAAGGACAAACCCGTATCGTGCACCCTGGATAAGCCAACAAACCATTCCATCCAACTGACCGTGAAAGACGAGGGCATTGGCATCCCGAAAAACGAGATGAAATACATTTATGAACCTTATCACCGTGGAACAAACGTGGGAAACATAAAAGGAACAGGGCTTGGCCTTTCGATCGTGAACCGGTGTATCGAGTTACATGACGGGAAAATCGAGATAAAATCTAAACCTGACCAAGGCACAACGGCCCGTGTAAGCTTCCCACTTAAACCACGGGGGTAGCATTATGCCGTTAAAAATTTTATATTTGGAAAAAAAATTTTATCTTGCTCTACCATGAAAAAACGAATTCTCATCATTGAAGATGACTTGGATTTAGGCGAAACTACCTCTGAATTCCTGAAAATGGACGATTACCAGGTAGAGCTGGCGATAAACGGCGCAGAAGGTATACAAAAAGCCATACAATTCATGCCCGACCTTATCCTCTGCGACATTGCCATGCCAGGCCTAAGCGGGTACGAGGTATACAACTCGCTGCAACAAATTACCTACACGTCGGTTATCCCGTTTATTTTCGTGACGGCCAAGACCGAACTGGAAGATATACGCACTGGTTTGCAACTCGGGGCCGATGATTACGTGACAAAACCATTTAATTACGAGGACCTGGCCAAAACAATTGAAATGCGGCTCAAGAAGCAAGACAAATTAATGAAAATACACGATGAAAAATTTAATGCCCTTATTCAAAATGCCAGTTCAGGTATTTGCATCATCCAGGACGATAAAATCGTGTTCGTGAACCAAAAATTGACCGAGATCCTGGGTTTCGAAAAAAAAGAACTGGTGGGGATGAACATCGTAAATATTATATACCGGGAAGATATCAAAAAGCTAAGCCATAAAATCACCGAGGCCTACGAGGGGGTCAGGAAAGAGTTCGCGACTAAGTTTCAAGCCATAAAAAAAGACAATGCACTGGTCCAGCTTGAAATGCAGGCAAGTATGGTACCAATAAAAAACAGGAAAAGCCTGGTTTGTTCTATATTTACAGAAGAAGACACGGCACCCGCCCAGCTAGAAAAAAATTACGAGAAAAAATCCAGCCTTTTGATTAAAATTTCAAAAAGAGAGAAGGAAGTCCTGAAATTACTGGCCAAAGGATTATCAACAGATGAGATTGCCGATGAACTGAACATAAGCAAACGTACCGTTGAAGGCCACCGCTCGAACCTGATTTCCAAAACAGAGGCAAAAAATTCCGTGGGGCTTGTCATCTATGCCATTAAAAATTGCCTCATCGAAATTTAACCTGGCGCGTTCATAAATAATTCCTTTACTCCCACGGCGATTCAGATTAGCTTCGCTGTCCCCCTGCTTCGTTCCGATCCGGTAAAAAACTTTTTTTTCAGAAAATTTCAAAACCTATTCAAGTGATGCCCGTAAAAAAATCATCGCTTTTACGTTTAACCTAAAAATCACCTGCATAATGATTCCAGAAATAAACCGGCCTGAATGGGCAGAACTAGTCAAGGGTAAAAAGAAACCCGAGATTTCAAGTTTCTCGCTACAAATGAAAATCAACTCGTTAAACCGAAACTACAAGAACGGGCTTCTCTCCCTCAACGAGGCGATTAACGATTTGCACAACATGTGCATCAAGTACGAGAAAATCTACCAGGAAGATTTACAAAAAATTTTTAACTAAAAAAATCAAGAACCATGCATAATGAATTATTATCAGTCGAACAGGTCACCAAACTAATTCAAAAAGGGCGTGCCCTCATTTTGTCAGGCGAAGAAAGCTTATTGGCCGAGTTGCCAAACGGGAAATGGATAGGGGGTACCATTCCATATTTCATGGCCCCCGGGGGAGGTTGTTTTGTCAAGGACAAAGTATTCGTGAACGACATGAGCGAATACGCCACTGATTTTAGTATTCACAAGTACAGCGCCCAATCCATTAATAAATTGGTCAAAGATAGCTATGACAATGGCTTTAGTTATCTCTTGATCCCGGGCTTTAGCGATGTATTGGCCAAATTTGCCCTTGAAGCACAAAACATCGAGGGCTTGTACGACAATCCCGTGGTGGGTTGGGTTACAGGTATTGACCTTGAACAGGTTGGCCAGCAATCTCCAAAGGTATTTAATGGCCTTGATGGCAGCAAATCAGATAACGAGGCCATTATCATGCATGTAAAATTACCCGAAAACAAACTGGCCGCCCTCGAGATCATCAATATCTTTGAACAGGGCAATGGTGACACTTTCCGTTTTAAAGTCGACGGTTTTGAATGTACTAGCTGTTATGTTAACGGGGAAGAAAAAAACCTGGCCGAATACATTAAAGAAAATAAGGTGGACACGCGCCTGCCGCTGGTAGCTGATTATTCTGGTGCCATGATCAATATTAGCTTCCAACAAGTAGACCAGGAAAACGGGAAAGTCCTTTTTTACGCGCCCCTCAGGGCAGGTGTCGATTATAAACTGGCCAAACCCGTGGGCAATTACATAGAAGAATTCACGGCACGTTTACCAGATCAAACCGGGGAGGTGGTTTCTTCTTTTAACTGCATCTTGAATTACCTGTATTCTGAACTCGAGGGCAAACAAACCGGCAAGATGTTAGGCCCCTTTACTTTTGGGGAAATTGCCTACGTGCTGGTAAATCAAACCCTTGTATACCTGAGTATTAGTAAAAGGTAATAGAAAAGCAGGCTGCTAATTCCCTGAATGTGAATATTCTTTTATCTTCTTATCCTGAATCCTTCCCGGGTATGCTTTCAGCCCTTCTTCTAAGGTTTTCATGGCCTTCTCGAGATCAGGAATGCCCAACACGTAAGCAATACGTATCTCGTTAGTGCCCAGGCCCGGGGTAGAATAAAAACCAGAGCCCGGTGCCAGCATAACAGTTTGGTTATTATAGTCAAAATCGCTCAAGAGCCATTGTGAAAACATATCCGCGTTGTCTACCGGCAACTTAACCATGGCGTAAAACGCCCCCTTGGGCATGGGGCAGAAAACCCCTTCCATCTCGTTTAAAGCCCCCACGATATAGTTTCGGCGTTCAAAATATTCCTTGTACACGTTAATAAGATACTCGGGGCCAGTGTCCAGGGCAGCTTCTGCAGCTATTTGCCCCAGGCTGGGCGGGCTCAAACGTGCCTGGGCAAATTTCAAGGCTGTTTCAATCACGGTTTTGTTCTTGGAAACCATGCAACCAATTCGAATACCACACGAGCTATAACGCTTAGAAATCGAATCAAAAAGAACGAGGTTTTCCTCGATGCCTTCCATGTGCATGGTACTAAAATACGGTTCGTTGGTATAGCAAAACTCGCTATATACCTCGTCAGAGAACAAAAATAAATCGTATTTCAGGATGATTTCCCGCAACTTGAGCAATTCTTCCCTCGAGTATAAATAGCCGGTGGGATTGTTCGGGTTATTGATCATGATGGCCTTGGTCTTGTCCGTTATCAATTGCTCGAAATCCTCTATGGGCGGCAAAGCAAACCCGTCTTCTATGCACGAGGGTACCGGTACCACTTTTACGCCGGCAGCCGTGACAAAACCATTATAATTGGCATAAAAAGGTTCCGGGATAATAATCTCGTCGCCCGTGTCTAAGCAAGACATTAGTCCAAACAAGATAGCTTCCGATCCCCCGGTAGTAATCAATATCTGTTCTTCGTTCACGTGAATGCCCAATTTCTTGTAAAATCCTACCAGCTTTTGGCGATAAGACAAGTTCCCGGCAGAATGACTATACTCGATAATCCGCAAATCCGCGTTTTGTACCGCTCGCAATGCCACTTCAGGGGTAGGGATATCGGGCTGGCCGATATTCAAATGAAACACTTTTTTTCCTTTCCTTTTGGCCTCATCGGCAAAAGGGGCCAACTTCCTGATAGGTGATTCAGGCATACTCTTCCCCTTGTTCGAAATCTGTGGCATAATGTTAAAATTTACAAAATATAGTTAAACATGATCCGGCCATCGCGTACCGGAAGATAATTCACGAAACACTTTTACCTTTTTACCACTTCTCCTTTTATCTTAAGGCGGACAGGTGATTCCGGCGCGTTGGAATACACGGTGACGGTTTTGGTAAAACGCCCGGTGATACGCGTGTTATACTTGACCGTTATTTCCCCGGTATCTTTTTTCTTAACGGGCTCTTTCGACCAGGAAGGGGATGTGCAACCACACGAGGTGTTCACTTTGGTGATCACCAGGGGTTCCTTGCCCGTGTTTTTAAACTTGAACACGGTGGTACCGTCGCCTCCATATTCAAGGGTGCCGTAATCGTGCACCAATTCATTAAATTCCATGTGCGGTGCATTCTTGTCTTCTTTTTTTTCACTTTCTTGACAAAACACCGGGTTAATGATAAGCAAGCCTATTAACAAGCTAAACAATATATTTTTCATGGTATCAATTGTTTTAATTATACTAACTAATCGTTCAAATGACAAAATTAACGTTAAAATTTGGAAAATGTAACTTTTTGTCAGAAGTTTTTAGCTCTACTTTGACAGGTGCTAACCTGGATTTACGAATCCGGTTTTCATTCCCTCGCGATCACCATCACTATCGAAAAATATTCCTATCAAATAGTTTGCCCCTGGCGGAGCAGTCAAAAACGACATATCAATGATGGTCTTTGCAATACTTTTAATATTAATTTGGACATTAATTAAATTATCGGAATAACCCGATCGTTTCGATTCCATGAAAAAGACAATTTTAATAGATAAATTCATATTTTTGCCAAAATTTTAATTTAATCACTGTTTCCCATGGAAATCCCTTCAAAATACGACCCGTCGAAAACCGAACAAAAATGGTATGATTACTGGATGAAGAACGAGTTTTTTCATTCCAGTCCCGATGAACGCGAACCCTACACCATCGTGATCCCCCCGCCTAACGTGACAGGGGTATTGCACATGGGCCACATGCTGAACAATACCATCCAGGATATTTTCATCCGCCGTGCCCGGATGCAGGGCAAGAACGCCCTCTGGGTACCCGGTACCGACCACGCCTCCATAGCTACTGAAGCAAGGGTGGTAGCAAAATTAAGAAAAGAAGGGATCAAAAAATCCGATCTTAGCCGGGAAGATTTCCTGAAACATGCCTGGGAATGGAAAAAAAAGCACGGGGGCATTATACTGGAACAATTAAAAAAACTGGGCGCTTCATGCGATTGGGACCGCACCAAGTTTACCATGGACAACAAGATGAGCGAGAGCGTGATCAAGGTATTTGTTGATTTGTATAAAAAAGGAAAAATATACCGGGGGCTCCGCATGGTAAACTGGGACCCCGAGGCCAAAACAGCCGTGTCAGACGAGGAAGTAATGTACCGCGAGGTGAACTCGAAACTTTATCACGTGAAGTATAAAATTGAAGGGGAAGACAGCCACCTGGTGATAGCCACTACCCGCCCCGAAACCATCCTGGGCGACTCGGCCGTGTGCATTAACCCCAAGGATGAAAGGTACCGGCACCTGAAAGGCAAGAAAGCTGTCATCCCGCTGGTAAACCGCGTGGTGCCTATTATCGAGGACGAGTACGTGGACATGGAATTCGGTACCGGTTGCCTGAAAGTAACCCCCGCCCACGATGAGAACGACTACATGCTGGGCGAAAAACATGGCCTGAAAGTGATTGACATCCTGAACGAGGACGGCACCCTTAGCCCGGCCGCCGAACTGTTCGTGGGCATGGACAGGTTCAAGGCACGGGATGCCGTGGCCGATAAATTAAAAGAAGACGGCTTGATAGTGAAGGTGGAAGACTACACCAACAAGCTAGGTTATTCCGAACGTACTGACGCGGTAATCGAACCCCGCCTCTCGCTGCAATGGTTCGTGAAAATGAAAGAACTGGCCCAGCCAGCCCTCGAAAACGTGATGAACGACAACATCCGGCTACAACCGCCAAAATTTAAAAATACCTACCGGCATTGGATGGAAAACGTGAAAGACTGGTGCATCTCGCGCCAACTCTGGTGGGGGCAACGTATACCCGCCTGGTACCTCCCGGGCAAGGATGAATACGTGGTGGCCGAAACCGAAAAAGAAGCCCTGCAAATGGCCAGGGAAAAATCGGGCAAACCGGACCTGAAACTTGACGACCTGCACCAGGACGAAGACGTGCTGGATACCTGGTTTTCATCCTGGTTATGGCCCATCTCGGTGTTCGACGGCATCCGTGATCCCGAAAACCCCGACTTCAAGTATTATTACCCGACCAACGACCTGGTAACAGCCCCGGAAATCCTCTTTTTCTGGGTGGCCCGGATGATCATAGCGGGCTACCAGTACGTAGGCAAAAAACCTTTTGATAGCGTGTACCTGACCGGGATCGTGCGGGACAACCAGCGCAGGAAAATGTCAAAATCATTAGGCAACTCGCCAGACCCACTGGAATTAATAAAAAAATATGGGGCTGATGGCGTACGCGTGGGCATGATGCTATGCTCACCCGCGGGCAACGACCTGCTCTTTGATGAAAGCCTGCCCGGGCAAGGCCGCAATTTTAGTAACAAGATATGGAATGCCTTCCGCCTGGTAAACAGCTGGAAAGCCGATGTAAATATAGCCCAGCCCGGGGCGGCCAAACAAGCCATAGAATGGTTCAACGCCAAGCTAAACCAGGCCATCGGGCAACTGGACGACCAGTTTAACAAGTACAAAATATCGGAGGCCTTGATGACCTTGTACCGCCTATTCTGGGACGATTTTGCTTCCTGGTACCTGGAAACCGTGAAACCAGAATACCAAAAACCCATTGATCCAGCAACCCTGGAAGCCACGAAAAAGATTTTTGAAAAACTCTTGCTCCTCCTCCACCCCATCATGCCTTTCATTACAGAGGAAATTTGGCAATGGCTGAAAAAACGGGACAAAGGCGAGAGCATCATGGTATCCCCCCTCCCTGCAAAAGAAAGTTATGACGAGGAAATGATAAAAAATTTCGAGCTGGTAAAACAAACCGTGGCCCAGGTACGCACCGTGCGGACAAACAACAACATCCCGAACAAGGACAGCCTGCCATTACTAGTGAAAGGAAATGGCGGGGCTTACCTCGAGAAATATGCCGCCCTGATGAAAAAACTGTGTAACCTGGAAGAAATTGCTGTCGTGAATGAAAAACCCGGCAACGCGGCCTCTTTCTTGATACAAACCACCGAATTTTTCGTTCCACTGACCGGCTTAATTGATATAGAAGAAGAAAAAAAGAAATTACAAGAAGAACTCAAGTATGCCAAGGGCTTCTTGAACTCAGTGATGAAAAAATTAAGCAACGAGCGCTTCGTGCAGAATGCCCCCGGAGCCGTTATAAACAAGGAAAAGCAGAAAAGAGATGATGCCGAGGCCAAGATAAAAGTGCTAGAAGAACGACTGGCGGGTTTGGGGTAGAAGGTTTTTTTCGCCAGGGCACTGTATCTGCCTTTTACATAACTTGTATTGGAGTGATTGGCATACTTTTGGAATTCTCTGAATAAGAGCATCTAATCACCTCCAGTC
>CAZKIR010000040.1:14330-15249 GCA_964552835.1 uncultured Bacteroidales bacterium | reverse complement strand
CGTTTTGGATATTATTGAAGCTAAAATTAGATATGTTCAAGGCTTTTCGATGGTAAGCGGCTATTTTTGGGGATCCATATACCACCGGGGTACACATCTCCGTGATCCGTGTATCTTGTAGTGTTTTCAAAATTACTTCGTAACCTATTCCATTAATGTCACCTTGGCTTATACCGACAACAATTCTGTCTTTGCTCATGCTTTCGCGATTTATGATGGTATTTTATGAACCTGGCCTAAAAAGCATCTTTATTGCCATACTTCGCGGTGTCGAGAATTTTTGACAAAAATCTACTTTTTTAAACTGGGCTCATTTTATTAAACCTTCAAAATTAGGAAAGATTCTTGAAAATATTGTATTGAAATGCAATTATGTAATTTTCTTTTTCAGGAAAGATTACGATAGAATGAAGTTTGCCTTTTAAATTTATATTTTTGTTTTTAATAATATTAAATGTGGCTTATAGCCATTATACCCCGGGGGAACATGACACCGGCGATAAAATGGTAATTAGAAGGAAAATAAATGGGATTGGATAACTTGTATAAAAAAGCACTGGATCTTGAATTCTTGAGCCTTGAAGAGGGTTATACCTTGCACGAGGAGGCGCCATTGGCCGATCTGCAATATATTGCCCATGAAATCAGGAAAAAGATAAAACCCGGCAATAAAGTGGGGTGGATGATCGACCGCAACGTGAACATAACCAACGTGTGCATTTCTGGTTGCAAGTTTTGCAATTTCCATCGAAAAATACACCAGGAAGGTACTTACGTGACCACACCAGAGGAGTACAGGCAAAAAATTATAGAGCTGTTCCAGGCCGGGGGCAACCAGTTGCTATTGCAAGGAGGGATGCACCCTAAACTGGGCCTGGATTTTTACATGGCACTTTTTAGTGGCCTGAAAAAAGAATAT
>CAZKIR010000040.1:8213-14320 GCA_964552835.1 uncultured Bacteroidales bacterium | reverse complement strand
GAAAAGTGGGCTGGACAGCTTGCCTGGTGGTGGGGCAGAAATTTTGAACGATCGGGTGCGAAAGGCCATTTCGCCCGGCAAATGTAACACGCGAGAATGGCTCGACGTGATGCGGGAAGCCCATGAAATGAACTTGACCACCTCGGCCACCATGATGTTCGGGCACGTGGAAACCCTCCGGGAAAGACTGGGACATCTTATCAGGATAAGGGGGGTACAGTCTGAAAAACCCCCCGGTAACACGGGCTTTGTCGCATTTATCCCCTGGCCATTTCAAGACGCGGGCACCCGGTTACGGGAAGAAGAAAATATACAAAATCAGGTTAATGCAGGTGATTATACCCGTACCATCGCGATAAGCCGTATCCTCTTGCCAAATATTGATAATATTCAAGCTTCCTGGCTTACCGTTGGAATGCCTACTGCCCAGTTATGCTTGCACGCGGGGGCCAACGACCTAGGCTCCATCATGATCGAGGAAAACGTGGTTTCGGCCGCGGGGGCTACATATAAAATGGACGCGAAAGGCATTCAGCAAGCTATAACCAAGGCAGGTTTCGTGCCTTACCAACGAAACCAAGATTACAAAGAAGTTTGAACTGCAATGGAGTCAACTTGCTTATCAGGAAAATAGAGGCACCTATTATTATATATATAGTGAAATAAATCCCGGGCAATATAAAAAACTACCACCGGATACTGTAAAAAAAGGAAAAAATTTAATACTTTTCACTGCTGTTTTTAACGGGGTATTATAGGTATTTATAAGTAAGTTTCCCGTGATAATGTTTTAAATTTTTTGTTCATACCATGCAATCAAAAGAACATATTGTTTCCATCATCGAGAAGTTAAATAATTTGGCCCCAACCCTTGAAAGCAAGAGGGCTTTCATTGGCTTTGACGGGTTCGTGGATCGTGTCATTCGACCGGTGAAATCCGAGCAGGAAGGAAATCAGGTATATTTTTCAGATATTACCGAGTTTGCCTCTTATTTAAAGGAAGCAGCGGGTAAAAGTGCCCAGGTAGAGGTTACAGTACAAGAAGTTAAGCTTGGGGGAAATGCCCCTATCATGGCCAACGCGATGGGCAGCATGGGCTTGCAAAATACCCTGATGGCTTCCATGGGCCAGCCGGATATCCACGAGTCTTTTAATGATTTACACCTTAATTGCAGAAAAGTTTCTGTAATCCGTCCTGGTTTTACTGATGCCTTCGAGTTTCGTGATGGAAAAATCATGTTTTCGGACGTAAGTGCTTTTCATGATTTGGATTGGGAATACCTGCAAGAAAGAATCGGAAAAGATCAATTAATTCAGTTTTTTAAACAAAGCGACCTGGTAGCCCTTGTTGACTGGAGCAACCTGAAAAATGGAACCACCTTATGGCAAGGCGTGGCCAAAGATATACTCCCGAAACTCTCGTCCCCGCCCGCTCATTATTTCTTTGATTTGGCAGACCCTTCCCGAAAAACCATGCGGGATATCCAAAAAGTGACCGGGATTATCCATGGTTTTACGGAATTTGGCGATGTAACGCTTGGTATTAACGAGAACGAGGCATGCAAGTTATACGGTTACCTCTCTGGCAAAAAAGCCAATTATACCGATCAGGATAATGGACTAAGCAAAATCGGACAATATTTATATGATTATATTAACCCTGACTGCCTTTTGATCCACCCGGTCGACAAAACCATCCTGGTTACTGGCGAGAATGTACAGGTATTAGAAGGCCGGTATATTAAGGAACCTGTTATTTCAACCGGGGCCGGGGACAACCTGAACGCGGGTTACTGCCTTGGGAAGATGGCTGGTTTTAGCACACCCGAGTGTGCCGTGCTGGGCATGGCTGCCTCTGGTTGTTACGTGAAATATGGCAAAAGCCCTGATATAAATATCCTGTGCACCTATTTGCAAGATTGGAAATCAGGGAATGAATAATCCGGTTACCTGCTTGTTTCTTGCCAAAAAGTATTCCACATGCATTTTATGACATAAGGTTTATACCATCGAAAGGCAAATTCTTTTTTCGACAAGTTTTGTATTGTTTCTTGGCTTGGATGTGCCAAGATTTTTGCCAACTGGGCTATCATGCCTCTTCCGGTAAGGTACAAGAGAAGGCAATAATGCATGTAGCGGCGGGGGTTTGGTATGTCAGCCCCTTTTACCGCACTTGTTAATTCATGAAATATACACTTTAATTCATTTTTCAATGATTCCCAATTGGGAAGCGAGTTGGCCTGGGTTGAAATGCCATTTTTGCTGTCTTGACAAACATCAAAAATATCATCCAGCAATTGAAGAAATTCACCATATGCCATGTATAGCCCAACCTTTTCAGGATTTTTTTCCATACCGGTCAGGCTACAAATAAGCCGGACCGCGTAACCGCCTTTCAAGCGGGCTGTTTTTTTCAATTCTTCCCGGCTGGGCCGGCCAAGCTGGGTTTCATGGCTTTTTGCTTGCGCCAGGTGCATTTTGTAAGCTAGCCGATAGGTGCAGGCCGAAGGGTTTATATGCTGATTAAGGTGTTGATAGGCTTGTTTAATAAATCCATCCGGCCTTTGCTTCATTTCTTCAAGCGAAAAAAAATTAGACAGTACTTTTTGGTTGGCCTCATCAATCCAGTCATCATAAAAAGGGGCAAAAAACCCTAGCAATGAAACTTGTTTCTTGTACCAGGTAATTGCTTTGCCATTGCTTGTCTCTATCAAGGGCGAATAGATTAGCAGCAGGGACCGTGTACTATAATCAACAAGCCGGTAATGCTCCTTTGGTGTTAATACATAGCGAACAGAATGAAGAAAAGGCCTGAAAAAAAGCCGGAAGTTTTTCCGGCTATAGGCTTTATACATGGCATACTTGCCCATGAAATGAAACAATGAAAAAGTATGGCCAAGAGATTGGACCATTTTCATTAGGTGAAACCTCCATGATTATAGTTTAAACACACACGCGCATGATCAAAAAGGAGGTTCCACCTGCCCGCCGTAATATAATACAATGGCAGGCGGGTATGACCTTATAAAAAATAAATTTGAACATATGAAAAAATTATTCATGGTAGGCGAGTTTATTTTCCAAGAAATCATTTGTCACCGAGTAAAGCTGGGTCATTTTCTCGTCTTCTGGCAGTACGGCAAATAACTTTTCCAGGTATTTCCTGTCTTTTATTTCCTGATATGTTTTAGGGAAATTAATATCGTATATCCATCCTATCTGCAATAATTTAAAATCGTTTAAATTAGCCATGTTGCTCATGGAACCCGTGCTACCGGATAAAATTTCCTGGTAATGCTTTTCGTTGATGCCGGGATCGTCTGGCAAGCCAAGTTGTAACAGGCTGTTTTCTTCCCCATCGGTCTGATAATAATCAATCAACACCTTGTAGATGTCCAGCTTGTCGGCATCCCTGATAAGTTGTGTAAAAAAGAGCTGATCCCCTTCCAGTAGGGGGTCGATTGATTTCGTGTTGTGGTTCATGATGGCTGCACGGATAATGTACTCGTCTTCCCGATCGGTAAAGTCCCACATCTCATTCTCGTTCAGTATTTTGATTGCCAACTTGGAATGGTTTTCTGACTTGGTGTCCGAGAAGGTCTTGTAGAGCGCGAATTGCTGGAACCTTCCCAGATCATGGAACAAGGCGATAATTTCGGCTAGGCGCTTGTGTTCGACACTAAGGTTAAGGCTATCGGCAAGTTCTTGTGTTTCATGGCATACCCTGTGTATATGCTGGTATTTTAACTCGATATACTTGTCAAAGTCTGGTTCTTCTATCCGGTAACCGTCCACGTAAAACTCGAACCACCGTTTTAAGGTTTCAAAATTACTAAGTGTAATCATAATTTTTATTATTTAATATATTTCACATCTAAATGAATGCCCCCGGCCTCGGAAACATCTATACTGTCTATCCTAAACATGCCAAAGTCCTTATTGTTTTTCTGAAAACCGTAAATGTCTTCCACGCTTGGGTCCTTGATAGCTGTCAAGGTATCGCTTTTTAAAAATTCATAAAAAAGTAAGCTGTCATTTACTGCCTGGTTAAAAAACGCTGTATCAATATTTAACTTTTTAAAGGCCAGCCGGTTTTTTGTTTCCCAGTTTTGCAGGTCAGCATCCGGAAACCATAAATTGCTTGTTATATAACGAGGCGAACTTAAAATTATTGACTTTTCCAGGGGATTATAATAAACAAGCATGTCAACAATGCCAGGTGAAGGGGGTATAGCATCTTCCGTGATAAGCTCGTGCCTGGATAAGGAGTAAAAACTGCCTGCTGGCTGAAACTGGGTGCCGATAAAAACCGTGTCCCTGTATTTAAAATTTTTGGTTTTTAAATAAACTGAAATGATTTTACGGCCCCGCCCCCCCTCGCTGTCAGTGGTTATGAATTCCCATTTCTCGGTGTATAGTTTATTTTTTGTAGCAAAGATTTTAAATTGTACAGAACTTGCTAACAGGCTGGAATCCGCCCACGCGGTGTCATTTTTATATATCTTGATACTGGTTATTTGGTTGTTTTTTCCTTCTGCCTTCACTTCTAGGCCTATTTTATAATTTGTTTGATAATCCAGGAAACTATTTTCATAAATAAAGCCTTTTTTATTGGTAAAGTGAAACGCGGGATGCGGCGGCAAGGCCGTTTCACAAGCATTGGCCGTGATCAACAGCAAAACAGGGAGCAAGAGGGATATTTTATTGGTTTTTAGTCGCATTTAATACTAGTCATTTTAAGAAGGCGGCAAAAGTAATTAAAAATATATATTATAATTGAAATATCCTACTAAATTAACCTTAAAAATATGTGTAATGAATGTGAATTATCTCTATCTTACTGTTTATGGTAAATGGCAAGTTTATTTTTTTTCATGTATGGTCATTTCCAGCCTCGCGCTTGTTGCTTAATGGCCCAAAAGGCTAAAAGCCAGGCAGGATTTTTTTTAAAAGCGTGATTGTTTAAAGAGGTGGATGGCCCTGTAACAAGTAACCAGCAATAGTATTATAGCATGATAAGGCGTTAAGGGCCTTTAAAAAAACAAACATTTACAGCCAGGAAGAAGGTTAAAATATTAAAAACAATTTTATATTTGCCTTTTTGAAAATTATCATGTATGGAACACCCGCTGCAAGTCCTTGATCAAATCCGACTCAATTTTAGCCCGGCAGGACTGCTATTCATGAATATTAGCTTGGCTTTTATCATGTTCGGGGTAGCCTTGGAGATAAAGATACCTCATTTCAAAGAAATTCTTAAGAATCCCAAGCCTGCCCTTGTCGGTATCGTGTCACAGTTTTTTCTATTACCAGCAATAACCACCTTGTTGGTCATATTTATGAAACCAACACCCAGCGTGGCATTGGGCATGATTTTGGTAGCCAGTTGCCCGGGCGGTAACATCTCGAATTTTATTTCCTTGCTGGCCAAGGGAAATGCCGCGTTATCGGTAACATTAACAGCTTTCGCTACCATCGCTTCTATTTTTCTTACCCCTTTTAATTTTGCCCTCTGGGGCAATATTTATGGACAGGCATCCAAGATCATCATGCCCATCGAGATCAATCCCTGGCTAATGCTCCAAACGGTTTTTATTTTGCTGGGCATCCCCTTAATAGTAGGTATTTGGTTTTCGAGCAAGTTTCCGGTGCTGACCGGTAAAATTAAAAAGCCCATGAAAATTCTTTCTATTTTAATTTTTTTCGGTTTCGTCCTGGCAGCGTTTTCATCTAATTTTAATTACTTTTTAAAATATATTCATCTCATTTTTTTGATCGTGCTGTTGCATAATGCCCTTGCTTTTTACACGGGCTTCACCATTAGCTCGATATTTAAATTAAGCCGCAAGAACAGGCGTTCCATTTCTATTGAAACGGGTATACAAAACTCTGGCCTGGCCCTGGTTTTGATTTTTAACCCGAAAATTTTTAACGGCCTTGGAGGGATGGCCTTTATCGCGGCATGGTGGGGCATTTGGCATATCCTGGCAGGGCTTGCCATAGCCAGTTTTTGGTCGCGCCGCGACCTGGAAAAGCCATTAAAATAATTTTTTTTATATTGCAATTGGAACGGAAAAATTAGTAATTAATGTCGATAGCGAATATTG
>CAZKIR010000040.1:1518-8203 GCA_964552835.1 uncultured Bacteroidales bacterium | reverse complement strand
TTGAAAAATGGGGCCTCGGGTATTTTCTCCTGAAAAAACATGCCGGCTATGCCCATAAAGGGTATTATAAGGAAGTAATTGTCCACGGGAAAGAAAATATCCCCGAAAATTCACCCGTTATTTTTGCCCCGAACCATCAGAATGCCTTGATGGACGTGTTGGCGCCCTTGATGGAAATCCCGGGGCAACCCATTTTCCTGGCCCGTTCAGATATTTTTAAAAACCCCGCGATTGCCAGGCTATTGTATTTTATCAAGATCATGCCCATTTACCGGATACGTGATGGCTACAGTAGCTTACACGGCAACGAGGCTATCATTGATAAGTCTGTTGATATCCTGACAAAAAAGAAAAAATTGTTCATCTTGCCCGAGGGAAACCATTCTGAATACCGGCGCTTGCGGCCACTGAAAAAAGGCTTGGCCCGTATGGCTTTTCAAGCCGAAGAAATGAATGATTTTTCGTTGGGGGTTAAAATAGTGCCCGTGGGCCTCGAGTATGAGAATTTCTTCAAGTTTAACCAAAGATTGTTCGTGTTTTTCGGGAAACCCATGGATCTAAAACAATACATGGGGCTTTACCAGGAAAACCCGAGCAAGGCAACTAACATGTTCTTAAAAGACCTCTCGGAAGAGATGAAAAAATACATGATCCACATCGAGAGCAGGTATTATTATCATTTTATCAATGAAATAAGGCAATATTACCCCGATTGGCCACTGAAAAACAAAAATTTCAAGAACCCTTCTTACCCGGATAAGTTATACACGGACAAGGCCTTGATTACTAAATTGGAACAAGTTGAGAAAGAAGAACCAGAACGCTTGCAACGGATGAAAGATTCTTTCTTCCAATTAAAAAAGGGTTTGCAAGTACTTGGATTGCGAAATTGGGTGTTAAAGAAAAAGTTTTATTCCGTGGTGGGATTGTTTTTTCAATTCCTGGCCTTGATAACGGCTTTTCCCGTTTTTGCTTACGGTTGGTTGCATAACATCATTCCTTTTTGGTTGCCCGTGTGGCTTACCCGGAAAGTGAAAGATAAACAGTTCCTGAGTTCCCTGAAAAACGGGATCGCGATGTTCCTGTTTCCCATTTTTTATTTCTTGCTTTTTGGCATTTTCTGGGTAATCAGCGGATCCTTGCTGTATAGCCTTTTTTATCTTTTAAGTTTATTGATTACCGGGCTGGCCGCTTTTCAATACCACGTGTGTTTTAAGAAATGGTTAGCCAAGCTACGTTATAACCGTTTCGTGATATTGAAAGATAGCCGGTTGGCAGAGGTTAAGAAAAAAAGGGCAGAATTGATCAAGGAGCTAAACCAGCTTATATAACTAAATAAATACACCATGGAACATAAAAAATTACTTTTTGTTTCCCTAGTCATGATGGCCATCTCGACTACTTTTGCCATGGGGCAAAATGACAAGAAAATTGATTTTTCTTTTTGCCATCAAGTATATTTTTGGTTGAACAATCCCGATGATCCTCAAAACAGGGCCGAATTTGAAAAGGGTATCCAGGAATTATTAAAGATTGCTGAAATCAAAGCTTTTCATTTTGGCACCCCTGCAAACACAACGCACCGTGATGTAGTCGATGGAACCTATACCTACTCGTACACGGTTTTTTTTGAACACGAAGAAGCGCAGGATACTTACCAGGAACATCCTGTTCATCAAAAGTTTGTTGAAAAATACAAACACTTTTGGGCAAAAGTAAAGGTGTATGATGCCGTGATGCAATAATAATATGATAGTTGAACGGGAGTATGGATTTTTCAGCTTAAATAATCACGTGTGTGGCCCGGCACCGTTTTAAAAATTTAAAGACAGGTCAACTATATGCCGTTTCGTTGGGATGAAGCAGAAGAGAAAAAAAGGAAGGAAGCCAATCATAACCGGCCTGATCCAGGCGATGGATTGGATAATATAAACCTACCGCCGGATGATAGCGAGTTTGTCAACCGTGAGCAAATGCTCGAGGATTTTTTATCGGGTTTGCCCGGGGGAGGTGCCTTATCTGAAACCGGTAAGGAAAACCTGACAGATTTCACCATTGATGATTACCCAGAGGCCGAGATGTCGGATGAAACCGGGAAAAAAATAGAACAACTAAAAACCATTGCCGAATCCATCGAGAAAAAAGGGAATGTTTTCAACCTGAACGACTTACCCTATAAGCCCTCGAAATATAAACTTGATTACCGGATGGCTTTGAACCGTGAGCAATTCGCGGCCGCTACCACCACCAGTGGCCCCTTGCTGGTGATTGCCGGGGCCGGTAGTGGCAAAACCCGGGTTATCGTGTACCGCGTGAGTTACTTGCTTGAAAATGGCACCGCCCCAAACCAAATCTTGTTGCTTACTTTTACCCGAAAAGCCGCGTTCGAGATGAAAAACCGCGTGCAAATCCTGCTCAAGGACAAAAACGCGGGTAACATTACAGGGGGCACTTTTCATTCTTTCGCGAGCCACGTGCTAAAATATTATACTAACCTCCTAAGCTTGCCCGCGAATTTTACTATTATTGATACGGCCGATGCCGAGGACACGGTCGATTTTATCCGCACCCAGCTCAGGTACCACGAGTCGGCCAAAGCCTTCCCGAAAAAGAAACGGATTTTTGATATCATTTCTTCGGCACGCAACCGGAACCTCTCCATACCTGAAATTATTGAAAAAGATTACAGTGGGCTGGAAAAATATGCCCGCGATATCGAGTTGCTTTACCAGGGATATATCCGGTACAAGCAAATCAGCCATTTGCTGGATTTTGACGATCTGATGGAGGTATTGTGCGACCGCTTGCGCGACAACAAGCCTTTCCGGCAAAAGCTGCAACAAAAGTACAAGTATATCATGGTCGACGAGTTTCAGGATACCAACGTGGTGCAGAAAGAAATTGTTGACTTGTTGGCCGAAGCCCACCAGAATATCATGGTAGTGGGCGACGATAGCCAGAGTATTTATGCTTTTCGTGGCGCCAATTACGAGAACATTCTCCGTTTCCCGGAAACCTATCCCGATTGCCAGGTGATTAAAATCGAACAAAATTACCGTAGCACGTTGCCCATACTGAACTTTAGCAATGACTTAATTTATCATGCCCGCATCGGGTACCGGAAAAAATTGTTTACAGATAAAGAAGGAGGGGGCTTGCCCGTGGTGTTAAAATTTATGGATCAGCAAGCCGAAGCCGGGTTTATAGTAGAAAAGGTATTGCAGCTTCGCGAAAAGAATGTACCGCTTGATCAAATCGCCGTTTTGAACCGGGCCGACTGGCATAACCGTTACATTCAAACAGAATTGACCAAACGTGAAATACCATACGTGGTAGTGGGCGGGTTCCGCTTTCACGAGCGCGCCCACGTGAAAGACATGCTGGCTTACTTGAAAATTGGCGTCAATCCTTATGATGCCATCGCGTGGAACCGCGTACTCAAGTTGTTGCCGGGTATCGGGAAAACCACGGCTGGCAAGATCGTTCAACATGTTACCCGAAATGGAGGGGTAATTGATTTTAGCCCATTCCTTTCAAAGGCTTTCAGGGTAAACCTGGAAAAATTGCGGGATATCCTGCTTGAAGCGGATGACGAAACCTTTTCCATCGCCGAAAGGCTTGAAAAAATTAAGGTTTATTACGCTACCGTTCTCGAAGCCCGTGACCCGGAGTTTAAAAGCCGTTTGAAAGACATCGAGATACTGGTTGAAATGAGCGGGAAATATACCAAGTTGGACAATTTCCTGGCCGATTTTGCACTGGACCCGCCTGCTACCAGCATGGCCGGCTCGTTTACCCCCCTGGTGGATGAATCCGAAGAAAAGCCACTGGTTATCTCCACCATCCACTCGGCCAAAGGGCTCGAATGGCATAGCGTGTTCATTCCCCACGCCCTTGACGGGATGTTACCCTCGAACCGTGCCATAACCGTGGAAGATATGGAAGAAGAACGCCGGTTGTTTTACGTGGCATGCAGCCGGGCCAGGGAACAGTTGTTTATTACCTACCCGGCACACGTGGCCTCCTACAACGCGTATTTTACCTACCCGTCCCGTTTCCTGGTTGAAATTGGAAAAGACCGTTATAGCCGTGAGATGGAGGGGAAATGATAGCCCCTGTTACATGTCAGGGCCCCTGATCCCTCGCGAAGATAATTTACATGATTCGTTTGCATGGGGCGATAACTTTTTCATAATACCATCCCTAAAGGGATCTCGTGTTTGTGCTTTTATTTATTATCTACTACCATAACACTATCGCTACGCGATTTGAGCAGCAGCTTCATAGTTGCGATATTGTGTTAGCCTCATAGAGGTGGTGTTTTGGTAGCAGCAAAAACATGTCAACCTGCAAAAGCCCCGTGGGGGCGATGTTATCGGAGGCCAAGGTGCCACGTTACCACCAAGATTTTCCGGTTTTTTCTTTAGCAAATGGTTTATTCTAACAATTTAATTATTCCTGCCCTGGTTTTGCCCTTGCCCCGGGTTTGCCTTCATCCACGTTATTGTAAATGCGGCGGGTGGGATAATTTTTTCTTCTGCATTCTTACAAGGTAAACTGGAACACGCGGATATCGATCACGTCGCCGGCATGCTTGCCAATTTCAACGCGATCGCCCATGGTAAAAGGTTTGCGGGATATAATAAAAAGCCACCCGGCAATATCGGTCACCGGATCTTTCAGGGCAATGGCCAAACCGGCTGAAAACAGCCCCAGGAAAGTACCGAGGTTGGAAAAATAATGAAATGTCGGGTAGGTTTATTATCTTTACAATGCTAAACCTCAGCAGACGGGATCATTCATTTATCCAATAGTTTATAATCTCTTACGAAATATAAAAATTATTCTCATGAAAACTAGACTCGAGAAAGACACCCTGGGCAAGATTGATGTTCCTGCCGACAAATACTGGGGAGCACAAACCCAGCGATCAAAAGAAAATTTTAAAATTGGCGTGCCTGCCAGCATGCCCATCGAGATCATCCGGGCTTTTGGCTACTTGAAAAAAGCAGCCGCGCATACTAACCATGAATTGGGCGTGTTGCCTGAAGATAAGCGGGATTTGATTTCCCGGGTATGCGATGAAATAATTGATGGGCAATTGGATGAGCAATTTCCCCTTGTTATCTGGCAAACCGGTTCGGGCACCCAATCAAACATGAACTGTAACGAGGTGATTGCCAACCGTGCCCACGTGTTAAACGGTGGCAAGCTGGAAGATGAAAAAAAGTTTATCCATCCCAACGATGACGTGAACAAGTCGCAATCTTCCAATGATACCTTTCCCACGGCCATGCATATAGCGGCTTACAAGATGACCGTGGAAAAAACCGTCCCGGGCATCAAACTCTTGCGCGATACCCTGGCCACTAAGGCCGGGCAATTCATGGATGTGGTAAAAATTGGCCGTACCCACTGGATGGACGCCACGCCCTTGACCCTGGGCCAAGAATTCTCGGGCTACGTCTCACAGCTCGATCATGGCCTGAAAGCCCTGGAGAACACCCTGGAGCATTTATTGGAACTGGCCCTTGGCGGGACAGCCGTGGGCACTGGCATGAACACCCCGAAAGGTTATGCCGTGCAGGTGGCCCAAAAAATTGCCGAGTTTACCGGTTATCCCTTCGTGACAGCGCACAATAAATTTGAATCCCTGGCCGCGCACGATGCCATCGTGGAAACACATGGTGCGCTCAAGCAACTGGCCGTGGCCCTGATGAAAATTGCCAATGATATCCGCCTGATGGCCTCGGGGCCGCGCTGTGGTATAGGCGAGATTATTATCCCGGCCAACGAGCCTGGCTCCTCTATCATGCCCGGCAAGGTAAACCCGACCCAGGTAGAGGCCCTTACCATGGTGTGTGCGCAGGTAATGGGCAACGACGTGTCGGTGGGTATCGGGGGTTCCAACGGGCAATTTGAACTTAACGTGTTCAAGCCCATGATGGTTTCGAATTTGCTGCAATCTGCCTGTTTGCTGGGCGATGCCTGCGTGTCGTTTACCGAGAATTGTGCCATGGGCATTGAGCCTAATTTCCAGCGCGTGAAAGACCATCTGGAAAATTCCCTCATGTTGGTCACCGCTTTAAATACCCACGTGGGATACGAGAAAGCCGCCGAAATTGCCAAGAAAGCCCACGCCGAAGGCACTACCCTCCGAGAAGCCTCGCTGGCATTAGGCTATGTGAAGGCAAAAGATTTTGATGAATGGGTAAACCCGGAAAAAATGACCGGGCGGATAAAAGGGGAACACGAGGATAAGGTGTGAGAGGTTTGGGGAATCATTTCGCGCAAAATTATTTATTCTAAACATATATTTTTACAACCATGCAAAGGGTTTATCAAATTTTTATTGAAAAGAAGGTTTTTATCGGGTATTACAATTGCGCGTATCAAGATCAATCCGCCCTTACCACCCGGTAATCAAAAATTCCACCCTTCGGTTTTGGCCACGGCCTTTTTTGGTTTGGTTGTTGGCCACGGGCTTTTCGTGGCCATATCCTTTGGCCGATACCCGTTTGGGCAGGATTTCTTTTTCCCGGAGGTATTGGGCCACAGCTTGTGCCCGGCGGTGCGATAAATCCAGGTTGTAGCTGGCCGTGCCCGTGCTGTCGGTGTGCCCTGACACCTGGATGGTCAAATCAGGGTATTTTTTCATGTATTTTGCCAATTGGTCTAGTTGAGG
>CAZKIR010000040.1:0-1508 GCA_964552835.1 uncultured Bacteroidales bacterium | reverse complement strand
TGGCAACAAAGTGGCCTTGTCCACTTCAAAATAAATATTGTCAAGTTCTACCGGTTTCCCGATATATTTTTCATACCGCACGCTGTCCGCGAAACGTGCTGGTGCGCCCCTTGGTATCGGGCGCACCGATACGTTGTCTACCAGGTAATAAGCGTAATAATATTGTCCGAACTGGGGCAGTTCTTTCCACCGGGTATCCTTATCATTTTTAAAATTGCCGATGATGATGTATTCCTCGCCGCCCCGGGCGGTAAACACACCGTTTATTTCCTTCCATTTCCCTTGGTTATCAATAATATCGCCAGTATGTTCAACCTGTGGGCCAAGGGGCAGTGGCCCCATGTAACCGATGGTATCTATTAGCTTGCTTGAAAAATAAGCGCCCATGCCATCAATGGCAAACCGGCTGCGTTGGGCCAACGAGATGTAAAAACGTACCAGGTAATCCTGCCCGGCTAGCAGGGGGCTGGTCAAACGGGCCTGTACATACTCTCTTACTTGCAGGTTTTTTATCTTGGTGATGTATTTCCCGGCAATAAGCCCCACGTAGCCTTTGCCTGATTTAGCCGGTAAGTAGCCTGCCCAGTTATGGGGTACCCCGGCACTGTTGGCGCACTTGTTAAAGTAATCCGGTGTCCCGATCGTGGGCATGGTCCAGTCGTCCACGAAATAACTCTTGGGCAGTATCGTGCAATGGGGCGGGCATTTTTGGTAGGATTCAAAGCCTGGGTTAGGCACGAGGTTTAAGGTTTTACCCGGGAAAATAGAATCTTGTTCAGTTCCTGACAGGGGACTGGTCAAAAAGGAAAATAGAACCAGGATTAACGTGATCTTGTAAGGTGTAAGCATGCATTTTACTTGTTATCCGTTCCCCATTGAAAATGCGGGGATTCAAAACCGGCCAACGCCAAAACCCTGTTCACAACAGTTAATAATAATTCTTCGGTATTATTTGGCCGGCTATAAAAGGACGGGCTGGCAGGATAAATTATTGCCCCAGCCCTTGCAATTCTTTCCATGTTTTGGATATGGATGAGGTTTAACGGAGCTTCGCGGGTTACCAGGATAAGTTTTTTTTGTTCTTTTAACATCACGTCGGCAGCTCGCGTGATTAAATCACCGGATGTACCCGAGGCAATACGCCCCAGGGTGCCCATGCTGCATGGAATGATGATCATGCGCCCGTAGCCGGCCGATCCGCTGGCCACCGGGGCAAAAAAATCGTCCGGGGAATAACGGGTAAAGGGCATTTCCTTGTAATCATCACTCCCTAACTCGTATTTCCATACTTCTTCAGCGGTTTTTGAAAGGATAAGGGCCACACCGCCAGGGGGCGTTATTATTTTTTGCAAGGATTCTAACAGGAGCCGGGCGTAGATTGCCCCACTGGCACCTGTCACGGCCACTATGGTTTTATTCTTGTCCATCGTTAAAATTCATAAAAGAGACCAAACTGGTATACATTATTAAAATAGCAATACTGTTGAAAACGCAAATTGCGCCAATTG
>CAZKIR010000039.1:6053-15265 GCA_964552835.1 uncultured Bacteroidales bacterium | reverse complement strand
CCTGGTAACAGGGGATTGTGCATTAACAGAAACCTCAGGCAATGCCGAATTAACTGTTAAACCTGGCCTGAATATCACCGAACAACCCGCGGATAAAGTCGATTGCGTGGGCTCTACCCCTACTTTCAGCGTCTCGGCCACGGGGTATAACTTGGCTTATCAATGGCAATATAACGAGGGAGAAGGTTGGCTGGACATCGACGATGCCACCGCTTCTTCTTTCACTTCGGAACCCATTTTGGAAGAATATGATGGGAACCAAATCCGTTGCATCATATCCGCGGACTGCTCCCCGGCAGACACATCCCGGGCAGCGACCTTCAATACCCGGGGAAAAATCGATATTACGTTTGACACAGAAGATAAGACCATCGCGACCAATGGAGATGGTTTCATCGAGTTCGAGGTAAGCGGGTACAACCTTAGCTACCAGTGGGAATGGACAAAAGATACCACGGGCTCTTGGGACAATGTTCCGGAATACGCCCACGTTTCAGGCAGTGATAGCAGCTCCCTGTCCATTATCTCGGCCATCGATTCACTGGGTGATTATTTCTACCGTTGCATTATCACCGACGGCTGTTCATTTACCGATACCACGGGCTATGTAGACCTGGACATACTGGATATACCCAACATAACAGCCCATCCCTCGGATGCAGCGATATGCCCCGCGGGAAACCACACCTTTACTGTAAGTGCCAGTGGTACCATTAACGGGTATCAATGGCAAATGAACACGGGCAATGGCTTTGCTGACATTTCCGGGGCCAACTCGAACAGCTATGAGCTAAGCGGGACTGACACGAGCATGAACGGGAACTTGTACCGGTGTATCGTGCAAGGGGCCAGCGGAAATGCGACCTCCAATTACGCGAAACTAACAGTGCATGATTCCACGCGGATCCTTACACCAAACGAAGAACTGACCATTTGCGAAAACGAAGACGCTGTTTTTCAAGTAGAAGCCACGGGCGCCAACTTGAGCTATGATTGGCAAGAACTTGATGGCGACGAAACAATGCTCGGTGTTGATTCAGCTATACTGGTCCTGAATAGCGTAAGTACCCAATATGACGGGAGGGCTTATAAAGCCATCGTGAGCGGGACCTGTGGAACAGTTTCAACCAATTACAAGTACCTGACCGTGCATGCCGGACCAGAAATCTCTGCCCAACCCGGTGACCAAACAGTTTGTGAAACCAGTAATACGTCCTTCAGCATCACGACAGACACCTCCTCCTCTTATCAATGGCAAATACTGGATGGGAACGTGTGGACGAATTTATCCAACAATGATTTTTACTCGAGTGTAACCACCAGCAGCCTTGGCATTGACAGTGCGATCATCAACCTGGACAGCGCACGCTACAGGTGCCTGGCCACCAACGATTGCGGGACAAGCACTTCTGACACCGTGCAATTGTTCGTGAACGCGATGCCCAAGGTGACTGGCCATCCGGCCCCTGTCACGATATGCGAGGGAGATACCGAACGTTTTGGAATAACAGCAGAAGGTTATAACATAACTTTCGAGTGGCAGGTAAGTTCGAACAATGGTCAAAGCTGGTCTATTGCCAGCGGCGGTATATTCTCGGGAGAAAACTCCGACACCCTTTTATTGACCGGGGTTACCGCATCCAACGATCAATCCTTGTTCCGGTGCATCGTTTCCGGCGATTGTTCACCTCCTGACACTTCGGCCAGTGCCTTGTTAGAAGTTAACATCGCCCCGGCTATCCTCACCCAACCAATGGCCACGGGAGCCTGTACAGGCGAAGAAGTTTCTTTCACGCTAACAGCCAAAGGGGATGAAAACATGTATCAATGGTACGTGGATAAACAGGATGGAAACGGTTTTGTTATGTTAGAAGATGAAAGCTATTATCTCGGCACCCAAACCGATTCCCTCATCCTTTCAGGTGTTGACGAAACACTGGACAACTATACTTTTTACTGTGCCATAAGCGGTACCTGCACACCCGATATTACCAGCGATACAGTAAACCTGGCCATTTACGCGCTACCGGAAATCACCATGGAACCCTCGAACCTGACCGTCTGTGAAGGGATAGATACGGTATTTAAACTTACCGCCACCGGACACCAACTTAGTTATCAATGGCAATTAAAGAATGATGGCTCTTGGCAAGACCTCTCGGATGGCACTAACTATAGCGGGGTTACAACCGCATCCATGGCCATCTCGGCCGTGAGCGAGGCGATGAACGGGAACACCTACCGCTGCGTAGTATCCGGTTATTGCAACCCGGCCGATACAAGTAAATCCGTAAAATTGTCGGTTAACATGCTGCCATCCATCACCTATCAATCAGTTGACACGGCCATTTGCCAGCAACAAGGGGCCAGCCTGCAGGTGGCGGCCGATGGGAAGGAACCCATTAGCTATCAATGGCAATTCGAGGGCAGTACGATGAATGGCGAAACAGACACGCTTTTGACCCTTTCTCAAGCCAGTCTGGCAGACAGCGGGTTATATTCATGCGTGGCAAGCAACGCTTGCGGTTCAGCTCAAGCAAACATCAACCTTATTGTACATGGTCTCCCGGCAGTTGACCTGGGCCATGACCTGATCATTTGCCAAGGGGATACCATCACCCTTGATCCAGGCACATGGGAAGCCTATGCATGGAACACCGGTGATACGATCCAATCCCTTGAAACCGGACAAGCAGGGGATTACCATGTTACGGTGACCGACATGAACGGGTGCCAGGGCATTGACACCCTGAATATTGATGTTAGCACGCCTTACGCGGAACAAGCCCTTGGCCTGATAACGGTAGACAGCAATGAACATAACGTGCTTGCTTGGGATAAAACAACTGAAGAAGGAATCGTACAATACAAGTTATACAAGGAAATTACCACGAACCAATATGAGCTGTTGGCCTCGATCGATTCTTCGGGAGAGAATAAATACATTGACACCAACGTGAACGCCGACCGGGATTACTGCCGCTACAAGATGAGCATCATGGATACCTGTGGCAATGAATCCGAATTAGGCCCCGGCCAACACTCGTTAAGCCTCTACATTAACAAGGGGACTGGCAATACCAACGTGCTCAACTGGAACATGTTTACCAGCTTTAATTTTGACACTTACGTGATAAAGCGCGGCACCCATCCGAACGTGTTGGATTCGATTGATTACAGGGCCAGCGACAGGCAATCGTACATAGACGAAAATCCACCTGCTGGCGAAGTCTATTATCAAATAGTTATCTATAAAGATGATACAATAGTAGTGGACACCGGCGGAGGCATGGAACATTATTACGCGGTAAAATCAAATATCGCACAATTTGACATGCCCGTTACCCAGTTTACCGTTGACAAAATAAAAATTTTAGCAGGTGACTCGGTACAATTTACCGATCAATCGGAGAACGTTCCCACGGCCTGGTCATGGATTGCAAACGGTGGGGCACCTTCTACTTCATACCTACAAAATCCAAGGGTAACATATAATAAACCAGGTATATATGACGTCTCCCTAACAGCAACTAATTTATACGGGAGCAACACCTCCATTAAAGAAAAATATATTAAGGTAGTAGGCATACAAAACAATGACACGGCAATTTGTCATGGGCAAACCGTCGTGTTAAAAGTAAATGACCCGGATTATACATTCGAATGGAACACGGGCGATACAACGCGAAGCATTACCGTTACGCCAACCGCGACAACGGAATACCAGGTCACGATATCCGGGGCAAACGACACCATAACCGATCGGGTAAAAATAGAAGTATACCCACCTGTGCAGCTAGGCGAAGATGTTTCTGTTTGCCAGGGAGAAACGGTAATTTTTGCCCCCGAGGGCGAATTTGACAGCTTCAACTGGAACGACAGCACATCAACAGACACCTCCTTCACAGTAAATTCTACCATGGAAGTTAGGCTGTCAACAACGGACATCCATGGATGTACGACACATGATACGGTACAAGTTACCGTCAATCCCTTACCGATAGTAGACATTGGCAACGACACCTGTTTCTGTTACGGGCCAAGTGTGTCGCTTGACGCGGGGGAAGGCGATAATTACACTTATTCATGGAACACGGGGGGTGTTAACCAGGCCCTTTCAGTTGACACGACCGGTTTGTATAGCGTGACGGTTACCAATGCCTATGGATGTAGCAACAAGGACTCCATCGAGATCGTGACCAACGTGCCCTACCCGGATCAAGAAATCTTCCTGGTCACGGTTGACTCGACGGAAGACGAAAACCTGATTGTATGGGAAAAACCCAGGGACAAAGGCATCGTGTCGTTTAACATTTACAAGGAAAGCACGGTTTCCGATGAATATGAAATAATAAGTAATGTTCCCTTCCAGGAATATAACCGTTTCGTGGACACTTCCTCCAAACCTCTTGTACGGGCTGACCGGTACAAGATATCAGTGATTGATACCTGTGGCAACGAATCGGCCTTGAGCCCACACCATAAAACCATTCACCTGACCATTAACGTGGGGGCCGGGGCACAAGGGGGCAACAACCTAATTTGGAACCATTACGAGGGGTTGGATTTTGGCACCTACCACATTTACCGTGGCAGCACACCGAATACATTAAAATTATTGGATAGCATCCAATCCAACTTGAATTCGTACTCGGACCTGGAAGTACCAGAAGAAGGGGACTTGTATTATCAAGTGGTAGTAGAGACCGGTTCGATTCTTTATCTACAAGGTGGTTTAAAAGCGACCAGTGGGCCCTTCAGCCGTTCCTCATCCAACATGGAAAACAACAGGCTGAAAGGAAGCGATGAGAACAGCATCAGCATGAGTACCACGTTAGATGGGGTAAAAGCTTACCCCAACCCTTTCCAGAAAAGCACGAACTTGCAACTGGCCGACAAGAATGATTACATCAAGGAAATCATTATCCTGAACGCGGTGGGGGAAATAGAAAAGAGTCTTAACAACATTCAATCCAATAGCTATAGGCTTTACAAGAAAAACCTGGTTTCAGGGATGTATTACTTGAAAATTATCACCGGGAAAAATACTTATTTAACCAAGGTGATCGTTCTATAAAAAGAATATGGCGATGTGAACGAAACTGCCTGGCGAAGAAACCATCTAATGGCTATTTGTTAGGCAGTTTCTCTTTTACTCCTCTCCTTGCCAGTTTTTTTCATATTCTTCTACGATGGCGCAGGATTTCTCGTACTCCTTCTCCAATACCATGATTTTCACTGAACCTGCCCCGCCAGGCAATACATGAAATGGATCATACGAGCCCCGTATGGCATTTTGCTGAAAGGAATCAATACCGGCAACTTCCAGGAGGCTCGTAACTATGGCTGTTTCCCAGGAATTGCCCGAAAAAATTTCCACTACCCGGGAATTGTCCATATCTTGCTTGTCACGCATACCAATTACGTTTTCTATTGATTTCAGCAGAGAAAATATCATGCACGATATTCGCGTTCTGGACAACCTGAAAATCGAACATGCCCACGCATATAAAATCGGCACCGTTTTCAAAAGCCCAGCGGAACCCATCCTCGGGTTTTATTGCTCCGGCTGCCAGTACCTTGAAGGCAATGAAAGGCTTTTGGACTTGCTCCATGAAGGATACCGTTTTTTCGGGAAAAATATCAAATATATTGTCATGAAACTTGTCGTGATCGGGATACTTCCCGTTATCTACCATGAACTCTTGCCGGTTTTCGCGGGGAATGGCCGACCAGTAATTGTCATGATGAAAGGTTTTCACGTAAAAATCCGGGTTAATGCCTTCAGCTTCACAGGCCTTGATTACCTCGATGGAATGGGCACCGATACCAGCCGGGTAACCTTGTGCTTTCATGTACTCAATAGCTTCGCCAAGCTTGTAGGTTTCTCCTTTTTGCACGAAAATATCCCCGTAATGGCCTTGGATATATAAGCTAGAAGCCCCGTAATCAATCGCCTGTTGGATATCCGCTAAAAAATCATCCTCGGGCAGGTAGCACTGGTTGATGGTCTCTAAACCCGTGTTGAACAGCTTCTTATATTTGGTAAAATACATGCTGTGCTTAGTGGTCATGAACGTGGTATTAATGCCGCATTGTTCGGCCAGGGAAAAAGTTTCATATATTTTTTTCTCCGTGTTATATGCTTTAAACAAGGAGGGCACGTAATGCAAATCCCGGCTATGGGCATACCCGCCAATCAAGTTGCTGCCCATGATGAGGCGGCTCACTTTTCTTTCATCCAGTTCACCCTGGGGTACTTGTCCCTTCAATTCAGATAATCTTTGCCGGTTCACTTGTATGGTGCTCCCGCTTGTTCCGTCTATACCATTACCCCCTTCGTCCCGTACCCACAAGAACCCGAATAAGCCCAATACCGGTAAAGAAACCAAATTTTTCAAAAGCTCGCGGCGGGCATATCTGTCCTGCGCGGGCTGTTCCCCCGCAGACGAGGGTTTCACTTGCTTTTCCTTCATCACCCGGGCAAACTGGTATAGCTGATCAATACCATACATCCATTTTTTCGGTAACATGACCAGCAACAGCAAAGCCAATGCCTCGATTAAACCTACATTTATTAGCAAATAGTTGCCTTCAGGTGAAAATTGCCGGTTATAATACCCCAAGGGGATATAAGCCAAGTAATACAACATCAATAAAAGGATACCCGAGATACCGGCCAAGCGGGTAAAAACTCCCAGGAACAAGGCCAAACCAATTAAAACCAACCCCCACGCGTTTAGCCCATTCACGATGTCAAGCAAGCTGGGGTTTTGGGCCAGGGCATGGTAAAAACCGGATAAAAAACCCCGTGTATTTAACATGTACGATTCGGCAGACCAATTTCCAAACATTTTGACGAGGCCCTCGTACAAGAAATGCCAACCAATGAATACCCGGGTCAAGGTAAATATCCAGTGGAGAAAGATACTTCTGTTTGTTTCTTTCACGATCGACTGTTTTTTATGCAAATGTATTTCATTTATCCTAAATGGTACGGTTCCAGGGTCAGGAAGTTTCAATAATCCTTAGCTTATAAAACATCTTTCTTTCTCTCGCGAAAGTTGTGAAATCCTCTTGCTTTATACTATTTTTGATAAAAAGTTTTCAGGCTAATCCGATGCACAAGGAAGATTTACATCAGCAGCTTATAGTGGCCTATTCAGACAAGAACCTGAACCAGATCGCCGGCCAAATCATCGGGGCATATAAAGCCCGTGACTATGATATCCTGCGCAAGATCGAATCCATTGTTTCAGAATTTATTGAAATAGAGATAAACCCAAAAATCAATAAATGTTTTTCGAAGCTCTTGAAAATATATCATCCCGACAAGGGAAACGCGTACCGGGAACATATCCAAAAGCTTTACCAGGAAAACAAGACAGACGAGCTTAACCAGTTTGCCCATATTTTCCAGGTACAAAATTTTGAATCGGTGGCCCAAGAATGCTTAATAGATGAGGACATCGGTTATGAACCTGAATATGTATGGGATTACGACCAATCAGGCTATGGTTATTATGATGATTTCGGGGAAGAAACCCGGCAAGACAACATAAACCCGGCCGAATTCTGGGACAATAGTTTTTTTGGTGCGGTGAAACGAAAGATATACGGTACTTCAAGTGTTGAAATGCCGGCTTATTACCTGGAAGATTTAGAAGAAATCGACATGGCCGATTACGAGATCGATAACCTGGACGGCATAGAACATTGCCTTCATGTGAAACGCCTGGACTTATCGGGAAACCAAATCGTGGATCTGGTTTCCCTCGCCAGGTTAAATAAAATCCAAGAATTGCTCCTTTCCGATAATCAAATCTTTATTATTGACGAACTCCGATTCCTGAAAAATCTAAGGATTTTAGAGCTTTCCGGTAATTTTGTCGACGACATCTCCCCCTTGTTTGCCCTCGAAAATTTAGAATACGTGAACCTCATGGGCAACCCCGTGCCAAGCTTTCAAATCCGCCAACTCGAGTCAAAGGGTGTGAGCGTGGGAAAATAGCCATGATGATAGGGAAAGATACGCGAGGCATAGTGCAGAAATTTGGGGACTGGTAACCCCATGTTGCCCAACGATTTTTAGCCTAGATCCACCGAGGTAAAAAAATCTTACCATTCGCAATTACATGTTGTTGGTGTTTTATTTTTTCCTGGTGAACATTTTCTTTCCTATCCCGTTAGATAAAAAATGAAAAGGCTATACCACATATTGGCCATCGGGGTTTCCTTCCTGTTGATAATAGCTACCTCCGGCATTATCATTAGCCGTCATTATTGTGGGGATCAGCTTATCGACGTGCGTGACAGCCAGGTAGAAAATAGCTGTTGCACGGAAAACTCGTGTTGTCACACGGAATTCACCTTCATTCAACTTGAAGAAGACTTTATTCCTTCAGAATTCAAGAAGAAAGCAGAATCCACGAAGTTTTTTTACCTCCATCAAATCACGTGGACAATAAGTCATCCTATTATTCAAAAAAAGCCTCATCAATTACAAGGACTATTTTTACCTGCTGCCTTATCACCACCCTTTCAGGCATGGCTTCAGGTATTCCGGTTATGATTTTCATGATACATTAATAAGCCTGTATTATTCATACAGGTAAGCTTTTTCACGCGACAACCCTAAATATTGCCCTATTGATTTTTGCTGAATATTAAAAACTAATGCATGTTCAGGGGCAGCGCGAAAGTTATAGGCCACGATAAAACAAGCTGGCCGGGGCATTCATGTTTTTTAATCACGATAACAAGCATATTATATCATGGTAAACAAGATCATCCGATTTTTTCTAGAAAATAAGCTGGTTACTTTTTTGCTTTTTGTTGTACTCGTGGCCTGGGGCATAAGCACGGCCCCTTTTAACTGGGAAACCGGCATAATTCCATGCGACCCGGTATCTGTTGACGCGATCCCGGATATTGGGGAAAACCAGCAAATCGTGTATACCGAGTGGCCAGGCCGTTCGCCCCGCGACATCGAGGATCAGGTAAGCTACCCACTCACCACCGCCTTACTGGGCATACCAGGGGTCAAATCCATACGGAGCAGTTCCATATTTGGGATGTCAAGCATTTATATCATATTTGAAGAAGATATAGAGTTTTACTGGGGCCGCTCACGAATCCTTGAAAAACTAAACGCCTTGCCAGCCGGCACCTTGCCCGAAGGGGTAAAACCCGCCCTTGGGCCTGATGCCACG
>CAZKIR010000039.1:0-6043 GCA_964552835.1 uncultured Bacteroidales bacterium | reverse complement strand
GCGCTTGGACAAATATACTGGTATACCCTGGAGGGAAAGGACAGTAAAGGAAACCCGGCCGGTGGTTGGGATCCTCATGAATTACGGACTATTCAAGATTTTTACGTTCGTTATCAGCTTATGTCGGCTGAAGGTGTTGCGGAAGTAGCGTCTATTGGCGGGTACATAAAAGAATACCAGGTAGATATCGATCCTCACGCTATGAAAGCCCATGGGGTTACGATTGCACAAATTATCAAAGCCATAAAAGAAAGCAACCTCGATATAGGTGCCAGGACCATAGAATTTAACCGGGCCGAATACCTGGTGCGCTCGCTAGGCTACTTGAAAAGCCTGGAAGACTTGGAACAAAGCGTGGTACGAGTGAAAGACAACATTCCCGTGCGTTTACGCGATGTGGCCCATGTTGGCCATGGACCTGGCACCCGAAGGGGAGGCCTTGACAAGGGTGGAGCCGAAGCAGTTGGGGGCGTGGTAGTTGCGAGATATGGGGCCAACCCCATGGAGGTAATCCAAAACGTGAAAGCAAAAATAAAGGAGTTATCACCAGGCTTGCCCTCAAAAAAGCTGGACAACGGTTTATCCTCCAAGGTTGAAGTCGTTCCTTTTTACGATCGGACAGGGCTTATCAAAGAAACCTTGGGCACCTTGGAATCTGCCCTTTCGCACGAGATACTCATTAGCATCATTGTTGTCATGGTGTTAGTTTTAAACTTGAAAGCATCAATCCTCATCTCCGGTTTATTACCCATCGGGGTGTTAATGACGTTTATCGTGATGCGGTATTTCGGGGTAGACGCCAATATCGTGGCCCTATCAGGCATAGCCATTGCCATCGGGGTGATGGTAGACGTGGGCGTGATTTTTACAGAAAACATCGTGAGGCACCTGGAAATGCCCAAGAACAAGGGCGCCCGAGGAAAACAACTGAGGGAACTCGTCTTCAATGCCACCTCGGAGGTAGGCCCAGCTGTTATCACGGCCTTAACCACCACCGTTATCAGCTTTTTGCCCGTGTTTGCCATGCAAGCTGCCGAGGGAAAATTATTCAAACCCCTGGCTTTCACGAAGACCTTTGCCATGATTTCGGCATTAATCATAGGACTAATTTTTATCCCCGCGATGGCACAAGGGGTATTTTCACTTCGTACCGATAAACAAAAGGTTAAAAGGATACTATCCATCCTATTGCTTGCCTCGGGGGGCGGGTTTATCCTTTTCACGGGGAATTACCTGGCCATGGTGCTATTGTTGATGGGCGCCAACCTTTTATTAGAAAACCAATGGCCGGAGAAATACAAGTACCTTGTCAACATTATCAATATTGGGCTTGCCTTGCTTTTCGTGCTTTTTTTATTAAGTCGCGAATGGTTGCCCCTTGGGGCCACCAACAGCTTGTTCAGCAATTTCCTTTTCGTGATGGTAATTATCGGGGCTGTACTCGGCGTCTTGTTTACCATCGTGAAGTATTACAAGCCTATTTTATCCTGGTGCCTGGCCCATAAACGAGCTTTTTTAATTTTACCTATCGCTACCGTGTTATTCGGCATCCTTATTTGGCAAGGGGCCAGTAAAACCCTTGGTTTTATCCCCGCTTTTTTTGATAGAATGGGCTATTCCATTACATCAAGCAAAGCATGGATTGCCCTTGACGAAACCTTTCCCGGCGTGGGAAAAGAATTCATGCCCACCTTAGACGAGGGTTCATTCTTGCTCATGCCCACCACGATGCCCCACTCTGGAGTAGAAGAAAACCTGGAAATAATCCGCCTGTTGGATCAAAGGGTCAATTCCATCCCCGAGGTAGACCAGGTGGTGGGAAAATGGGGCCGTGTAAACTCTGCCTTAGACCCTGCCCCCATCTCCATGTTTGAAAATATCATCAATTACAAGCCAGAATACATTCTTGATGAAGATGGCCACCGGATCAGGTTCAGGGTAAACCGAAAAGGGGCTTTTGTCCTTAGGAACGGGCAAACCTACCATCCCGGTAAAGACAGTTTCCGGCTCATTTCGGCCAAAAAACTGATTCCTGATAAAAAGGGCGAATATTTCAGGCAGTGGCGGGATTTTATTAACAGCCCGGAAGATATTTGGTCTTCCATCGTTGAAAAAGCAAATATTCCCGGCTTAACTTCTGCCCCGAAATTACAACCTATCCAAACCCGCTTGGTCATGTTGCAAACCGGCATGCGGGCGCCCATGGGCATAAAAGTATTTGGCCCCGACCTGGAAACCATTGAAGAAACGGGTTTAAAACTGGAACAACACCTGAAAAATGTACCCGGTATTAAACCTTCATCAGTTTTTGCCGATAGGGTAGTAGGCAAACCTTACCTTGAAATTAACCTCGACCGCCAGGCATTAGGACGTTACGGGATCACCGTAAAGGAAATCCAGCAATATCTGGCCAGCATGGTGGGGGGCAAGGTATTGACCACAACCGTGGAAGGCAGGGAACGGTTCCCGGTCAGGGCCCGTTATGCAAGGTCATTTAGGGACGGCCCTGAGGACTTGAACAACATGTACATTCCGACTGCCCCAGGGGCACAAGTGCCACTGGGCGAGGTAGCAGAAATCCAATACACGAAAGGGCCACAAATGATAAAAAGTGAAAACACCTTTTTGGTCAGCTACGTGATATTTGACAAGAAAGATGGCTTTGCCGAGGTAGATGTTGTTGAATCAGCGCAAAACTACCTGAACGGGCAAATTCAAAAAGAAAACCTAGTTATACCGGCCGGTGTCAATTACGTGTTTACCGGAAATTACGAGAACCAGGTAAGGGCTACCAAACGGCTTTTGCTAGTTATCCCCATTTCACTTGTTGTCATTTTTCTCATCTTGTATTTCCAATTTCGCTCAGCCACTACTTCGGCCATGATATTCTCCGGGATTTTCGTGGCCTTCGCGGGCGGGTTCTTGATGATATGGCTTTATGGCCAAGGATGGTTCATGAATTTTTCCGTGGCGGGGATCAACATGCGGGATCTTTTCCAGATGGGAACGATAAACTTGAGTGTTGCCGTGTGGGTAGGCTTTATCGCCTTGTTTGGCATCGCGACGGACGACGGGGTCATCATGGGGACCTACCTGCAACAAGTTTTTCAAAAAAACAAACCCAATGACCGTGCATCCGTTAGGGCATCCGTGCTAGATGCCGGCAGCAAAAGAGTACGGCCGGCGATGATGACCGCGGCTACTGCTATTATCGCCCTGATTCCCGTGTTGACATCCACGGGTAAGGGGTCGGATATCATGGTGCCCATGGCCATACCCGCTTTCGGGGGCATGCTCATACAGGTTATGACCATGTTCGTGGTACCCGTGCTTTATAGCATGTGGCACGAAAAGAAGGTGGCGAAGTCCAAAGAAAAACCCTTTCATTAAAATCAATAAAAAAAATAAAAAATGAAAACCTTACAATATATACTCGTTAGTTGTTTACTTTTAATGACAGGCATGGCAAAGGCTCAAGATTCGCTCGGGGTATACCTGCAAATGGCCGCCCGTAACAATCCCGGGGTAAAATCCGCCTTTACCAATTACCTGGCAAGCCTGGAAAAGGTACCCCAGGCTAAAGCATTACCCGATCCAAACCTGGCATTCGGTTATTTCATCCAAGCCGTTGAAACAAGGTTAGGGCCGCAAGATGCCAGGATGAGCATAGGCCAAATGTTTCCCTGGTTCGGTACCTTGAAAACCCGTGAGAACGTGGCCGCGCGAAAAGCAAAAAACAAGTACCAACAATTTATGGAAGCCAAAACCAAGCTTTTCATGGAGGTAAAAAAAGCCTATTACAACTTGTATTTCAGTCACCGGGCCCTGGCCATATTAAAAAAGGAACTGGAAATCATTGAAAGCCTGGAAAACCTTTCCATCACCAAGGCTGAAACAGGCTCTTCGCCCGTGGTAGACATCTTGCGCATGAACATGGACAAACAACACGTGCTTGCCCAATTGGACAACACCAGGGAAGAATATAAAGCAAGGCAAGCTACCTTATTAAGCCTTTTAAACCCCAGGGACGATCATGAAATATTTGTTCCAGATAGCCTGCCATCGGGGAAATTTGAAGACAATAGCCTGGTGATCCAGGATTCTATCAGGCAAAACAACCCCATGCTAAAAGCCCTTGATGAACAAAAAAAAGTATTTGACGAAAAAGCCCAGCTAGCTAAAAAACTGGGATTCCCAAGCTTTACGGTGGGAGTTGACTACATTTTTATAGGAACTCCTCAAAACCCAATGTCGACAAGCTTAAACAATGGGCAAGACGCTATCCTATTCCCGAAAATTGGTCTCTCAATACCCTTGTACCGTCAAAAATACCAGTCCATGGAAAAAGAAGCTATTTTGCAAGAGGAATCGATTGGATTGGCCATAGAAGATAAAAAAAACATGCTGGATGCGCGATTGGACGTGACCATGAGTAAATATTTAAAGGCCAGCAGGGACATAAACCTTTACCGGTCGCAAGTAAAAACTGCATTTCGGGCACTGGATATCTTGCAAGAAAGTTACGCGAGCACCAGCACAGGATTTGAAGAAGTGTTACGAATGGAAAAAAAACGGCTCCAATATACCCTAGAACTGGAAAAAGCAACAGTTTCGAGGGCAAAAGCGATTGCTGAACTAGAATATCTAATGGGCAAAACACATTGATCCTTTTTAAATAAAGGCAAAGGAGCATATTGTTTATCTTTTTTAAACGTAAAATAATAGAATCATGAAAAATAAATTCAACATAAGTAAAAAAGCCATCATTTACCTATCCATCGCCTTCGTGGCAGGAATTCTCGTGGGGTTGATGGCAACTAGTGGTGATAAAGGGCAAAAAGAAAGCCTGGACAAAGTAGAAACGAAAGTAGATGAAGAGGTTGTCTGGACTTGTTCCATGCACCCTCGTATAAGGCAAGACGAACCGGGCAAGTGCCCGATATGTGCCATGGATTTAATCCCACTTTCGAAAACAGCCCATGGCACTGGGGAAATTGACCCTAACGCGTTACAAATGACTGAAAGCGCTGCTAAACTAGCAGATATTCAGACCGTGAGGGTAAAAAGAAGCATGGCAGAAAAGGAACTGCATTTGCTGGGTAAGGTGGAACCGGCCGAAGACAACATAGTAGAACTAACGGCTCGCTACAACGGGCGGATTGAAGAGCTTCAGGTAAACTTTACCGGGCAACACGTGCGAAAAGGGCAATTATTGGCCAAAATATATTCGCCCAACTTGGTGACAGCCCAAAGAGAATTACTAGAAACGGCCAGGGACAAGAAAACCAATCCCTCCTTGTACGAATCATCCAAACAAAAACTAAAATTTTGGGACATATCTTCCAAGCAAATTGAAGAAATTGAAGCAAGTGGCCAGCCCATACGGTACTTTAAAATATTATCCCCGGTCACGGGAACAGTCATGAAAAGGCACGTGGCACGTGGCGATTACGTGAACGAGGGGGAAAAAATGTTCGAAGTAACAGATTTGTCGAGGGTATGGGTTATGCTCGAAGCCCACGAGAAAGATTTGTATTGGCTCGACAAAGGGCTTCAAGTACATTTTAAAGCCGATGCCCATCCAGGAAAAACCTTTAGCGGGAAAATATCCTATATTGATCCCTTTATTGACCTTACAACCCGGGTCAGTAAAATAAGGGTCCCCATGAACAACACGGGGATGGCATTAAAACCCGGCACCTTTGTAAGGGGACGAATCTCTACTCCGCTGGATCAGGAACAACTGTTAATCCCGAAAAGCGCGGTTTTATGGACAGGACAAACCGCCGTGGTATACGTGAAAGATCCGGCACGCGAACAGCCGGTGTTTCATTACCGGGAAATCGAACTTGGCCCGCTGGCTACCCATCAATACACGGTTATGAAAGGCTTGCAAGAGGGCGAAGAAATTGCCATGAACGGGGTATTTAAAATTGACGCAGCTGCCCAATTGGCCGGTAAGACCAGCATGATGAACCCCACCGGTGGCATAGGGTTCACCGAAAAATTAAATCGGATTTTATGAAGGTGAAATTGTATAATT
>CAZKIR010000038.1:0-15365 GCA_964552835.1 uncultured Bacteroidales bacterium | reverse complement strand
GAAGGGCTGCGGCTTTTCTGCAATCTCAAGAACATGACAAGCCCGATCGAAACAGACATAAACGACGGAACAGGATTTTTTAGTAATAAACACTATTATGGCATGACTGCGGATGTAGGCCTTCGGTATACTTTCTAAAGGATGGTTCATATAATACGAACTTTACGGTAAACGATGGTAAAAATTATTGTGCAAGACTTAAAATAATAATGCTTTCTTATTTATAATTAAAATTTATGGAGGATTTAAAAATGAAAATTAAAAATTTTACTTTTACTGGATTATTGTTAATCACGTTAACTACCGGACAGGCTTTCGCCCAGGACGAAACTATGTATGTGGAACCGGGTGAAAATACCCTGATCGAGCAAATTGCAGCCGATACCAGTGCTACCGGCGAGCAATTGCACAAGGTGTATGAACTCAAAAATGGGGGGTTGTATACCATTTTAGAAACTGTGAATATTAAAAACCCTATCACTATCAAAGCAGAAAACCCAGTAGATACAGACAACGCACCAGCCAGGGTCCGTTCTGGTGTTGATGAAGAGGGGGGATTAGGTACCGGTATTCTGATGACAACTTTTGCTGACTTAACCATTAAAGATGTATTTTTTGGTGGTTTTACGCCTGGTGGCGAAGCCCAGGCCTGGGGCCATTGGCTAACAGTAGCTAAACCGGGTGTAAGAATCCATTTAGATGGCGTTATGTGGGATTACACGGGTTGGTCACCCATTCATTGCCCGGTTGAAAATACTACATGGATCATGGAAAACCTACACGTGAGAAATTCCACACACCCTGGTAGCGAATATGTTGATTGGGCAATTACTTTTGAACAAAACAATACCGATACCTTGATTATCCGGAACAGTACTTTTTATAACAAAAATGGTTTTCTTTTCAAGGGACGTTTCATGTTTTTTGATCATTTAGAAATTGATCATGTTACCATGGTGAACAGCGCCAAATGGCCTTTTCATTTTTATTGGTACCGTGACGCGAAAATTACCAACAGCATTTTTTATAATATGAACGGTTATGGTGATGTTGTATCGGAGCGGGAAGGACAAGACCCCGATGGGCAAAAACATGGAATTATTAACATAGATGTACTCCCACCTGACACAGGTTCAGTCTCAGGATATATTATCCCTGAAGCTGACCGAAAACTGGAGGTAAAAAACAATTTGTATTACTGGACCCAGGACTTGAAAGATTTTTGGAACAGTGTCGATTCAATAAACCCTGCTGTATGGATGAATGAAAGAACATTGGCAATGTTCGCTGACGATGATAACTATCCTGGTTTGGTAGAAGAAAACACATTTAATGAGGATCCTGGCTTTGCTAACGAACCAAGTGATACCGCCATGATCAGGTGGACAGAGATTAGAAGGTCTGGCGGTGAAAGTTACCATTGGGGATATGAACCGGATGGTAAAAAGGAATTACTTGACTGGCCTATACCAGAAGACCTCAGCTATAGTGCTGATTTAAAAGGTACGGATGGAAAACCCATAGGTGATCTGAACTGGTTCCCAGAATACATGAACAATACTGACGTACAGGAAATAAGCAATGGTTTCAACGGTAAATCATCTTTTATAAACATCTATCCCAATCCAACTTCTTCGAATATTAATATTTCATTTCAAAACCAAGTAGAAGGAAAAGGGATTCACCGTGTGGTAATATATGATGTTACAGGTAAAATCGTTAAATCAATGGATACTGAGAACCTGGCCAGAACAGGCAGTAACACCTTAACCCTTGATGTAAACTATCTAAATACAGGAGTTTACATGATAAAATTCGATCTGGGCAACCAATCCATCGTTAAAAGGTTGAATATAATAAAATAAATATGTTTTTAGTTAGTTAGTTAGTTAGTTAGAGAAAGGCAGGCATATTTGTAATGGCCTGCCTTTTTTTTTAAAATAAATAAATAAATTTTGGTATATAAACAGCCTTTTACGCCTTTCTTTTTAGGGAATTGTTTCGTATTATTTTAAATTCGAAGCAAAAAATTCAAAATAATAACTAATTAATCTTTATCACGAAGACCATGAGCAATATTTCATACAATTATCGGTTTATTTGGCTTTTAACATTGGTTGCTGCCATGGGCGGCTTTTTATTTGGATATGATTGGGTAGTTGTAGGGGGTGCAAAATCTTTTTACGAGCCTTTTTTCGGGCTGTCAAGCCCCACGGCAAAAGGTTGGGGCACGAGTTCCGCGTTAGTCGGTTGCATGGTAGGTGCTGTCCTTTCGTTTTTAACAAGTGATAAATGGGGCAGAAAACGGTTGTTGGTATTTGCCGGTTTTCTTTTTACCCTTTCGGCCATTGGTACGGCTTTAGTAAGCTCTTTTCAATGGTATAATGCTTTTCGTATCATGGGGGGCATATCCATTGGTATCACCTTAAACTTATCCCCCGTATATATCTCGGAAATGGCACCGCCCCACATGCGCGGCAAACTTGTTTCCATGAACCAGCTCCTTATTAATATCGGGATATTAGTTGCCCAGCTTACCAATTTATTAATTTCCTTATCGGATAAAAACATACCAGACGACCCGACCTTCCTGGAAATTCAACAGAGTTGGAGCGGACAATTCGGGTGGAGGTGGATGTTCGGGGCAGAGGCTATCCCGGCTTTTTTATTCTTTGTCCTGATGTTATTAATGCCGCCCAGCGTGAGATGGTTAGTTAAAAATGGCCAATTTGACAGGGCTGAAAAAATTTTGATTCGAATTGGAGGGAAAGCTTTTGCAAAAAACGAAATAAAGGAGATAAAGAGTACTACCTCGAGTGAAGGGCTATCTAAAGTTCATTTCAAGAATTTATTACAGCCGCGGATGTTTATTGTTTTATTATTGGGTATTTTTCTTGCAATATTACAGCAATGGTGCGGGATGAACGTGATCCTTTATTACGCGGCGGATATTTTTCGTGTAGCAGGCTACACGATCAAACAAATGATGCTGAATATTACTGTAATTGGTTCTATCATGGTAGTGATGACCTTGATCACGGTTCGTATCGTGGATAAGGTAGGCCGGAAAAAGCTGATGTTATTGGGTACTGCCTTAATGGCTGTTTTGTACGGTTTTATCGGGTTCATGTTTTTCCTTGATATAAAGGGTTTGCCCCTGGTATTATTAACTTTGGCCAACGTGGCCGTGTACTCCCTTACCCTGGCCCCTATCGTCTGGGTCATCTTGTCCGAGATTTTTCCTAACCGCATCAGGGGGGCAGCCATGTCGATTGCAGCGCTTTCATTGTGGATAGGGAACTTTTCACTCACGTTCACTTTTCCTATTATCAAAGAAAACCTGGGATGGGCCAATAATTTTTGGCTGTATGGGCTTATTTGTATGGTGGGATTTGTGGTCTTATATTTTAAGCTGCCTGAAACAAAAAATAAATCCCTCGAACAAATTGAAAAAGAATTAGTGGACTAGTTAATTTAAATAACAGTTAAACATTAGTATGAAATTGAATCCCGAAGAAGTTATAATTTTAATTAAAAAGTTGAAGGAGGGATGGTATCTTGGTTTTTTTAAACGTATTCTCAACAAGAGAAATTCTTGAAAAATGAATTTTTATTGATTAATACTATTGGACACCTAAAAACCGCAATTATGCCAACAAAATTGTTTTTATTCTTTTTAAGGCATTTTACTATAATGGCGATAGTTCTTTTAAATGGATGTAGTAAAAGACAATCGAGCGATTATACCCAGTATGTTGATCCCTTTATTGGCACCGGAGTGTATTCTAAATCGGGTGCTATGGGGGAGGTTAATTTGTTCCCCGGCCCAACCCTTCCTCATGGTATGGTGCAGCTAAGTCCAGATACAGATACTACACATATAGCTGGATACCTGGCAGAAGATGACAGGATTTTGGGGTTTAGCCATACTCATCCTGCAGGTACCGGGTGTCATGGTTTTGGTAATTTTCTGGTAATGCCGGTTACCGGAGAGGTAAATATTACTGAATCTGGTTATGCTTCGCCATTTACAAAAGAAAGCGAACAGGCAAGTCCCGGCTATTATCGGGTAAGACTTGATAAATATGATGTGGAAGCTGAATTAACCGTTACTAAACGGGCAGGAATGCATAAGTATACCTATTCTTCCCCGGAAAATGCCAGAATATTGATTGACGTCACTCATAATCTGGGCGATGACGTATCTTTTGGTGAGGTTCAAGTTGTGGATGATCAAACCGTTCAGGGATTAGCAACAATCCCTAAACCCTTTTGTGGCGGTCAAAGTGCTTATACCATTTATTTTACAGCCATCACATCTCAACCATTTAGTTCATCAGCTACCTGGAATAACAGTTCCCTACAAAATGGCACTAAGCAAACCACTGGCAGGGATATAGGAGCCATTTTGAATTTCCAGAAGGAGACTAACCAGGAGATACTGATGAAAGTAGGTATTTCTTATGTCAGCAAGGAACAGGCAAAGAAGAATGCCATAGAGGAAATCCCGGGCTGGGATTTTGCGGAAGTCAGAAATAAAGCGAAAAAAATCTGGAATGATAAACTCAGCAGAATTGAAGTTGATGGAGGAACTCTTGGTGATAAAATCAAATTTTACACCGCGCTGTATCATTCATTCCTGGGACCTTATACAGCTTCCGATGTGAATGGAAAATACCGGGGTATGGACAAAAAAATTTATACGGCCCGCGATCATACGCAATATCATTTTTTCTCGCTGTGGGATACATTCCGAGCATTACATCCCCTGTTGATCCTGACAGAGCCAGATGTGCAAAATGATATGGTCCAATCCCTGCTTAATAAACAAGAGCATGGAGGCTGGCTTCCCAAATGGGAATTTGCCAATCGTTATACCAACTGTATGATTGCCGACCATGCCACATCTGTGATCGCAGAGTCCTATCTGAAAAATATCAGGAACTATGATACAGAACAAGCCTACCAGGCTATGAAGAAAAATGCTATGAGGTTGCCCCGCCCAGGTCGGATTAGTGTAGTAAGCAAGGGCGAAAATCTGATTCCCCTGCAAATAGGGGGTGGTGACCTGGCTTATGTAATCTGGAATCGGCAAGATACTTTGTCATTTGACTGGAATTGGCGGTATAATGACAACAACTGGCATCACTATGTACTTACCTATGATGCTGAAAAACATCTGAAAGTTTACATAGATGCTAAGCTATTGGCAAAGAGTGAATCAGCCCCTGGTGGGTTGGAATCGGATCAGCCGTGGATTTTTGGCAATCAAGATCCTCATTCGGAGAATTACAGTTATTTTACCGGCAAGCTGGATGAAATTGCATGGTATAATACTGCTCTCTCCAGCGAGGCTGTAAATACTCTTTATATGGGCAAGTCTCTTTCACAATATCAATCTGTTACCAACATAACATTTGACTCAGGTAAATCCACCAAATATCAAACACAGGGAAGTCCGGTTTATATAGAAGGTAAGTCAGGCCGTTCACTCGTGCTTGACGGTATTGATGATCTATTGAGCATTAAAGCGCCTCATACGAGCCAAACATTTACCCTGTCCTTCTGGATCAATACCAGTTTGCCCACTGATTTTGGAGGAAGAAAAGGACTCGATCATTACATGAAATATGGTTATATTCCTTCCGATCTTGAATGGGGGGGATGGGGAACCGTTTCTACTACACTGGAGGATGCCTATAATGACTTTGCATTGGCAGAGGTAGCCAAAGAAATGAAAAAAAATGGAGATTACCGGTATTTTAAAAAGCGTGCTTATAACTTCCGGAATATCTTTGATAAAAATTCCGGTTTTATGCGTCCTAAAAAAAAGGATGGATCATGGAAGACTCCTTTTGATCCGAAAGACTGGGGAGGATTTACTGAAGGCAATTCGTGGAGTTATACATGGTTCGTGCCTCATGATGTTGAAAGTCTTATCAAACTCATGGGTAAAGATCGATTCACCCGGCGTTTGGATAACGTGTTTAGTGAATTTGTATATCCGGAGTGGTATGAGCATTTTACCGGTTACTGGCATGGAAATGAACCATCACAGCAGGTGCCGTATTACTACAATTATGTAGGTCAGCCATGGAAAACCCAGAAAATCACCAGGAAGATCATGAACGAACTTTATGATACTACTACTACGGGAATTCCGGGTAATGAGGATGTAGGCCAGCTTTCCGCCTGGTTTATATTTAGTGCCATGGGATTTTATCCGGTAGCTCCGGCCCAGAATATTTATTTGTTGGGGAGTCCATTGTTTGATAAGGTAACTCTTCATCTGAATGAATCCTATTATGAGGACTCAGAGTTTACTATAAAGGCAGATAAAAATTCCGAAAACAATAAGTATATCCAGTCTTTTTCGATAAATGGAGAAAAGTCCAGTCAAACTTGGTTTGATCATTCGGTTATTCAAAAAGGAGGTGAGATTAGGATGAAAATGGGACCAAAACCAAATAAAAGCCGAGCGAGATACCATCTCCGCATCGGGGAATGATTTAGGCTATTTAAATATTGAAGTACAGGATAAAAATGGGTTACTCGTTCCTAATGCTACTATCCCGGTTCAGTTTAATGTTTCGGGCAATGCAAAAATTCAGGCAGTTGGCAATGGCAATCCCACTGATATGAAAAGTTTTCAGCAGAACAGTGTAAACACATTCCGCGGGAGGTGCCAGGTTATTATCCGTCCTGAAAAGGTTGGGAAAATAACAGTTAGGGCTACTTCGGATAATTTACAAGAAAGTGAATGTTTGGTAAATGTTGTTCCTATATCTGAAAATACATTGATATATAAATAATAAATATAATATATCATTATGAACCGACGAGATTTCTACAAAAAAAGCAGTATGTTAAGCCTAGGAGCATTAACTGCCCCATCCCTTCTGGTAGGGCATATTCAAGGGCTGCCTGAACCGGGTTTTTACGAAGAACAGGCAAAAAAGCTTGCGGCCCGCCATTTTGACGTGGTGGTCGCTGGCGGCGGCACGGCCGGTGTAATCTGTGCAATAGCCTCAGCACGGCAAGGTGCCAAAACAATCCTAGTAGAGAACAAGGGGTATGTTGGAGGCACTGTTGTGGAAGGGGGCACTGCCTTGCACAGTTTTTATAATCTATGGAAAGCTTTCCCGGGAGCTCAAAAACGCCAACTCGTGCAAGGTATTCCAGCCGAGTTGATCGATCGCCTTACCCAACGGGGGGGTGCCACGGGATATGCCGAAATGGTAAAACATTATGAATACGATTCGGTATGCACGGCAATCGATACCGAAATGTTCAAGTTAGTCGCTTTCGAGATGCTTGATGAAGCGGGCGTTTATGTATGCGTGAATACCTGGCTGGCGGGGGTAGTGAAGGATAAAAACAGGGTAAATGGTGCCATCCTGGAAAGTCGATCGGGCCGGGAGGTTATTTTCGCGAAATCGTTCGTGGATTGTACTGGATATGGAGACCTTGCAGCTAATGCCGGTGCCCAATTCAGTGAACCCAACGATCATTCGGTGGCCAACAGCATGGGATTGGCCAACGTGGATATTGAACGGTATTACCATTACCTGGCTTCACAAGATTCATTGGGCCAGCTGGCTTATGGCATGAGAAGCGGTGTTCCCGGGCAACTCGTGCGGATTGGTTCAGAGGGTTCAATCGGGTATCCCGAAGAATATGTCCAAGGTGCCCGCGAGATAGGAATGTCTTCCATTACCACCACCGTGCACGACGATTACCTGATGTTTATAAAACTTAACCTTAAGCTACCGATAAGCCCCACCAATCGGGATGAAGTATCGAAAGCAGAGTTGGAATTAAGAAAACGAATGCAAACGGGGGTAGAACTATTCAGAAAATATATCCCAGGTTTTGAAAGGGCGTTTATTGCCCGCACGAGCCCTTCTCTTTGCATACGCAGGGGAAGACGGATTGATTGTGATTATGACATAAGCAACGAAAACATAATAAATGGTGAGCATTTTGATGATGACGTGTTCATGTATGGCTTTCATGACATGGCCCCTCGATACCAAGTAAAAAACGGGGGCAGCTACGGTTTTCCTTACCGGGCCCTGTTGGTAAAAAATATTGAAAACTTGTACGTGTCGGGCATGATGGTTACCTCTGATTTTAAAGCACACATGTCAACCCGTAACACGGTATGCTGCATGGCACAAGGACAGGCCAGCGGCACGGCAGCTGCCCTTTGTGCTCTGAAGGGATATAACTCCAGGGAACTCCCTTACCCTACTTTACGAAATGCCCTTGAAAAAGGGAAAGTGTATTTTGAATGATCATGCCCGTGAATATGCTTTTTACTATAATAGTAATAACAAAAAGGTAAAAAATTCTTTTTTAACAAAAATAATAAAGAACAATTAATAAAAAATGCCAAAATTCATTACATTATGATACACATGAAATACAAACAACTATTATATTTTGTCTTTCTGGTATTGATGGCCATATCAGCTGCGGCAAATACCCGCAATCGACTGATTATCCAGGCCGACATGGGCAATGAACCGGACGAGGAACAACAAATGGTACACTTGATGGTATGTTCAAACGAGTTTGATTTGGAAGGCTTAATTGCCGTTATAGGAAAATATCTCAGGCCTGAACGGAAAGAGGCCTATCACCAGGTCACCCACCCAGAGCTTTTTCATAAGATTATTGATGCATACAAGAAAGACTTTCCAAACTTGAAAAAGCATGCCAGTGGCTGGCATGACCCGGGTTACCTTCTCACGATAAACTATTTAAACAAAGATCGTGAGAATGATATTGCATTGGACATATATGCCATAAGTTTTCATAGAAAAATAGGAATATGTTTAGAATATCAGGGTCTTGGTGAATTGGTCAAGCTTTGATTAAATCATCCTTTCCATAATAATATGTTATATTAAAAAAAAACAATTATGCTTAAAAAATATTTAAAAACAGGAATCGTATTACTCATGGTTTTTTTAAACCCGGTTTTTTCACAAGTGAAAGAACCTACGAAAAAGATAGAAAAAGAAAAAAAAGAATGGATTAAAAAAACAAATCAAAACATTGAAAAATACCGCAAAGGGAAAGCCTTAATAAACCTTGCTTTTAAGAACGGGGTTCCCGTTGACATAGAAAAGGTTACCATAAGCCAGGTTTCTCAGGATTTTTTATTTGGCGCCATAATTTTTGACCTGGTGCGGGGTGATGGATGGACAGAGACACAAAAAAACCATTTTAAATCACGCTTTAAAGACATCTTCAATTATGCAACTTTTCCATTTTATTGGGGGCCTTATGAAAAACAAGCTGGGCACCCGGACTGGCAATCTAATCAAGAAGTTATCGAGTGGTGCCATGCTAATCATATTACCATGAAAGGGCACCCGCTGGGTTGGACGCACCAGGCAGGCATGCCTGAATGGATGTACAACTTCCCGTATAAACTTGCAAACGATTTTTACAAAACCCGGGTATACCAAACCGTTTATGGCCTTCAGGAACATGTGAAAATGTGGGATGTTGTAAATGAAGCGCCCCATACAGTAAACTGGCGGCAGGCTTTAAAAATATCACCTGAAAATCATGATAAAAGGTATCGAACGGATATTCCACTTGATAGTATAGCGCCCTGGGTAGAACAGTCACACCGTTGGGCGCACGAGGCGAACCCGGATGCACAACTTGTAGTAAATGATTTTGAACAGATAGCGGATAAAAAATACCGGCAGAGGTTTTATGATTTTGTTAAATTATTGCAGGAACGGGAAACCCCTATGCACGGTATTGGCATACAAGCCCATGAACCCCGGCAAATGTGGTATCCCCCGGAGGAAGTTTGGAATACCTTGAATTTGTACCAGGAATTTGGGGTACCCCTGCATATTACTGAAATAATATACCAATCCGGCGGAAAAGAAATTACCGGTGGTTGGCGGGAAGGCACCTGGGATGAAAATGCCCAGGCCGAAGCTGCAGAAGAGCTATATCGTTTATGTTTTGGACATCCTTCAGTTGAGTCGATTAACTGGTGGGGATTTTATGAACCTGATGCCTGGCTGGAAGGTGGCGGCCTGGTTGATGAAAATTTTAATCCCAAACCTGTCTACAAGCGATTACAAAAACTGATTAAAGAAGAATGGATGACCAACTTAAACTTGCATGATCTATCTGATGGTTCCATTGAATTTAATGGGTTTTATGGGAAATATCGTGTTAGAGTAATGTCAAAAGATGGAATGTCGAAAGAATTTTATATTCATTTAAGAAAAAATGAAGAAAATAAATGGAATTTTAAATTATAATTAACTATCATCATGAAAAAACACGAGTACAGTATAAAACTATCTTATTTATTAATCATTTTATGTCAATTGGCTCTTTGCACTAACCTTTGCAGCCAGACTACGGCAGAAAAATCCTCCCTGCCCGACAATAGCCCACAGGACCGTATTCAGCCTTTCACCAAAAACCCCATGTATTGGCAATATAAAGGAAAACCTGTTATGCTAATAGGCGGCTCAGACACCGACAACGCTTTCCAGCTTCACTATCTTGAAGAACATTTAAATGATTTGGTGGCAAATGGTGGTAATTATATCCGGAATACAATGGCCTGGTCGAGGGACGAAGATGTCTGGCCCTTTTTACAAACCAGTGAAGGACTTTTTGATTTGGAAAAACCTAATCCTGAATTTTTTAACCGGTTCGAAAACCTGCTAAAACTTGCTTACGACCGCGATGTTATAGTGCAGGTAGAAGTTTGGGAATCCTGGAATTATTACATGAAAGGCAGAGAAGGCTATCCTAAACGCGGTTGGGACAGGAATCCCTTCAATCCGGCAAATAATATTAATTATTCAAAAGAGGAATCGGGAATGCCAACCCGGGTAACTTATTCAAAAAGCCAATACCCAGGTGAACACGCGTTTTTCTATACCCGCCCGGAAGAGCTTGATCTTCCTGTTGTAAGAAAATACCAAGAAGCCTTTGTCGATCAAATTCTTGAGATAGCATTCAAATATCCAAACGTACTTTATTGCATGAACAACGAAACCAACGAAGCCCATTCCTGGGGACAGTACTGGGCGCAATATATTCAAAAACGCGCTACTGAGAAAGGGGTCACGGTAGAAACTTCCGATATGTACGATTTCAATTCGCTCACTAATCCCCGGCACCGGATGATTTTGGATGACCCTGCTTATACATTTGTCGATATATCCCAAAATAACTTTCATACAGGTGAAACACATTATGAATTTGTGCGCTACTTATATGAATACAGCCTTGCAGGACCGAAAAAACCTTTAAATAACACAAAAATATACGGCGGCGAATTGTGGTCATACGATCGTGTTGGTGTAAGTGAGGCTGCTGCTCGTTTTCTCAGAAATCTTTTTGCAGGTGCTGCTTCCATGCGATTTCACCGTCGGACAGCAAATCCGTATGGAGAGCAGCAGAATTTTTACGGACTGGGGTTAGGCCCTGATGCTAAAACTGTAATTAAAAGTTGTAGTATGCTTTTTGAAAAAATAAACCCATGGGAATTATTTCCAACATATGAATATTTATTGAATATTTACAGAAACAAAGCCTATATACTTGTTGATCCGGAAAATTTATATGTGGTTTATTTAACTGATGGAAGTAATGTGAAACTTGATTTGAGAGGGATTTCAGGTTCTTTTATGATTGATTGGCTTGACATTATGAGTTCGGAATGGAAAAATGGCACCCTCGAAGAAGCCGGGGATTTGATTAATCTTAAAGCACCCGGAAACGGTCCATGGATTGCAGTGGTAAAAAAGTATGATTAAAGCTTTAAATAAATAAACAAATTTCATTTTTTTGATGAACGGATGCACGCTGAGAAAAAGAAATGACTCACGCGAAGAACCAATGCCTGGAAAAATATGCACCAGCCATTTCCCTAAAAAGTTGTAATGAAATAAGTTGACTATTTTAGGCGAAGATATTTTGTTATTTAACGACTTGAAAATTCTGCAAATAGCGGGCTATTTAATAACTTTTCAAGGAAGTTAAAGGGCAAAAGAACAAGTTTAAAACGTCAGGTTATTTCGGCACAACCCCTAAACCATTGCCCAAATAGCAAAAAAAAGACGCTACATGGCAGCGTCTTTTTTTTATCGGGCCTATGCCCATCTTTTCCTGTTTTCTCAGAAATCCTATTGACCTTCAGAAAATTTTTGCATTTCGTCGTTGAAAGTCTTTTCAAAAAGGTGCTTGTCATAATCAAGCTGCATTTTCTTGTCTTGCGAGATAGTCGAGTTAATCCCGTTTAAAATAGCATCTTTTGACGCTTCAATAGCAACCCAGTACGTATAGGTGTTGTTTTGGTTCTGGAAAGTTTTTTCGCCAATTATCCGAACATCCGTTAATTTTTGGTTCACCACGTTACGGCTTAACTCTTCAAACTTGTTCTCGAATTCCATTTGATCCCCAACAGTACGTTGATTGGTGTAATTTTCGGTAACCGCTTTAATGGTTGACTGGATATTGCCAGCTAACTCGGATTTCGCGTTTTGCAAGGCAATTTTTTTCGCGGTAGAAAGGCTTGGGCTAGTACCCGATTGCTTGGCACGAAAATACTCTTCGCTTGATTGGTATTCTTTATCGGAAAATGGCACATCAATCTCTTTTGATTTGCCAGAACCAACATCTTTGGTCCCTTTACAAGCAGTGAATCCAACAGCAATTAACACGGCAAGAGCTAAATAGATAACATTTCTTTTCATGGTTGATACAATTTATGGTTAATAATTTTAATAAAATTTGGTTATGAAGATATTATTTTTCATTGTTTTGAACAAAAAAAACCTACTTTTTTTCTTTAACGCAATATTTATTCCAATCTTGAGATATCCATGTATATTTTATTTTCGTTCACGATAATTTTCTGAAAACTAAAACGTAAGAAATTACAAGATATATCGCGCATCAAGTCCTCGTTTGCCTGCTGGTACAAATCGTTCATGTTTTTGATTTTTGAATTTCTCGTGTTGACCAAGAAAATAATCTCATCGCTCAAGGCTTCCAGTATTCCTCCCCACAAGCCCCCGTATAGCCAGGCGGCCGACATGTTCGCGGAAGTAGCCGAATCCAGCTCTCCGGTATCCACGTACTTAAAAATATCCATGGGGATTTTTAAAGTAGTATCATTTATCTCGCTGGTCAGCTCGTATTTTTTGCCTTGAAAAGATAGCTTATACCTCGTGGAAACTTTCTCGTACAGGGCTTCCGACAAGAAGGTTACCATACCGGAGCGCTGCATGGACGGGCCAACTTGTACCTGTTGGCTATATTTTTCAAGAATAACCCGGGCATTGGCCGCTTCACGCGAGGCTTTAAACGCGACCAGCAAAATGACTTCCCGGAAACGTGTATAGCCACTGTCAATAATCTCGTACGATATAAATCCACTGGACGATTTAATCTTGATCAGTTCTTCAACATGAAAAGCCGCACCGCCCTGGTATTTTTCATTTGAATACACGTCGGCCACGTAATCGACCTTGGCCCCGGAGGCCAATGCTGCCATGGCCCCGGCACGGTGAAGGGCTTGCCGGATGGCTTGTTTCTTTTCCAAACCGGGATCAGATACCCCGATGGCATACACCAAAGCAGAACCGCCAGGGGGGATATTCGAAAACCATTCCGGTAAACGGGAAGGGATAATAAGCGCCGGGGCTTCCGTCCCAGTGGCAGGCATTGGGTTTATCCTTTCCATTTCCTGTCCCGTGTTGCCTTGGGCAATTATAAAGGAAGTACCCTCGTGCGCGAGATCAATAAAGAAAATAATTAATAACAAGTGAATTTTGATACTAACTCGTCTCATTTCAATTTCCATTGTTTCCATTCAGCAGAAGCTTCTTGGCTCACGTTTACTTCAGGGTTTTGTTCCTTGTAATAAGTCTTATCATACCAATCGTGGCACCATTCCCACACGTTCCCGCTCATGTCCAGCAAACCCAAGGCATTTTCATTTTTTTGCCCTACTTCAAAATGGGTTCGTGTGCCCCGGTTGTCACGATACCATGCAAGCTCTTCCACCAGGTCACTTCCACTATACGTGAACGGGCTGTATTTGTTGCCCCCGCGGGCCGCGTATTCCCATTCGGCCTCGGTGGGCAAGCGCCCCCCTGCCCATTTACAGTATGCCTGGGCGCCATAATAGGTTATCTCTATGGCCGGGTGTTTTTCAAAACCGGCCTCGGTTATAAACCCGGTTCCCCGGGTCTTTATCTTGCAATCAGGATCGTCCAGGTCCACCCAGTTTTCTACTTCTTTCAACGGCTTTTTTACCGCGTTCAAGAAAATGCAATACTCCTGGTTAGTCACCTCCTGTTTGCCAAGGTAATAACTCGATAATTCTACCGGGTGCACGGGTTTTTCGTCACCCTCTCCCTGGTCGTTGCCCATCTGGAAGGTGCCCCCTTCAATAAGAACCATGGAGGGCATGTTCTGGGATGCCGTCACTTTAAAAACAATGCCCTCGCTGCATAAAGATTCCCTTTCATCCAATACCTTCCAGCTTATTTGTTTTCCTTTTCCGGGAGAAATGCCCGGGCCCACGTCCCCTTCCACGGCTTGCAAGGGGCCTTCAAAATGGCTGCCCCCGTCGGTTGAAAACATCAAGTTTATCTGGTAACTTGATCCTGCCTCCAGATCATAGCTCACCATCACGTTCGATGATTCTTGCCGAAATCGCACGTTGGTAATTTTTTGACCCTTGCAAGGAAGGTTTAATCCCATGTAAATAAAGAAAATAAGGATGAAAACGATGGCTTTGTTTTTCATGGCAAATGGCTTGGCTTCTTACTTGTAAATTTATAAAATACCTTATAATTATGAACATGAATTATCAATTAAATTATAATCTTTGCATTTTATGAAAAAAGAAACTCATGTTACTTGTATCTCGCGAAGAAACAAACCCTTATTTTAACCTGGCAGCAGAAGAACATGCCCTGAAACGTTTCACGGACGATTGTTTCATGCTTTGGCGGAACGAGGCTTCCGTGATCGTGGGCAAGCACCAGAATGCCCTGGCCGAAATTAACTTGCCTTACCTGATGAAAAAAAAATATCCCCTGGTGCGGAGAATTTCCGGTGGTGGCACGGTATTTCACGACTTGGGGAACCTGAATTTTACCTTTATCATGAACGGGGAAGAAGGCAAGCTGGTGGATTTTAGCAAGTACACGCTGCCTATTACCAGTGCTTTGCAAAAACTGGGGGTGCCCGCTCAACTAGGGCCGAGGAACAATATTTTTATCGAGGGGAAAAAAATATCGGGCAATGCCGAACACGTGTACAAGAAACGGGTATTACACCATGGCACCCTC
>CAZKIR010000037.1:0-15722 GCA_964552835.1 uncultured Bacteroidales bacterium | reverse complement strand
GTTTGAGCAAGTTTTTGAAATGTTTATTTTTTGGCTGCATGTTTTTATCAAAATTGCCCCTTCTTCCAACCTGGAAAAACCAAATAGGCTCAACGCCATGGTTTTCATGCATTTTCTCGATATAGGAATAGGTATCAAAGGGGTCTGGCGTGTTTTTAAAAAGGGTACGGTACCGGGCCTTAAAACGTTTTTCATGAAGGTTGGCCATATCCTTGGCAAAATGCAGGAGGTTGCCTACCAAGCCCCGGCCTTTAAAGGCATAAGCTATATCCACGTCCAGGGTAGAAAAAAGCCGGTATTCATGTTGCTTGCAACCGAGCCCCGGGAATTTTTCCTCGAGTTTTTGCTTGAAAAATCCAGTCCAGCATTCCACCACTGGCAAGTTCAAAAAGCCCTTTTGATAGGCCAAGCTTTCCGTGGCCGGGAAACGCCCATACTTATCGGGCTGAAACGGCAAATATTCCTCGTAACGGGAAAGCATGAAAAAAATGGCCGAGAAAATATCGAACGGGATATCGCCCAGGCTGGCAAAAAAATACGGGAAACCCAAATCATGTTCAACTTTAACATCTTGTTCTTCAATACCTTCTTGAAAAAGAAAACCCGTTGGGGCAACATGGAGCCCATCCTGCCCGGGCATACTTGTATAGTATACTCGCTGTCCCTCTTCAGGCAATGGCCCCTTGGACGGCACGAGGGTATATTCCAGGCCCAGGCATTGTTCAAAAAGGTACTGCCCCAGGTATTGCAAACGGTTGGTATGATAGTCGCTGATAAGGTAAATCATGATGCCGTACCTGTTTTAATGTTCTCGTATACCTGCAAAAGCTTCTTTTCCTCGTTTTCCCAGCATAATTCTTTCGCGGCAATCATGGTATTTTCCTTGTATTGCTGCATCATGCCAGGTTTTTCGAACATGTCGGCAATGGTTTTGGCCATTTCCCTTGGTTCGCGCGAAGGCAATACCTCCCCTACCCTGTATTTTTCCACCACTTTTTTCATCTCTGGCAAAGGGCTGACCAACACGGGCACCCGTGCTTGGATATACGCGAACAACTTGTTGGGCAGGGCATACCGGTAGTTCAACCCGAGGTCTTCTTCCAGTGAAACGCCCAGATCAGCCAAAACCGTGTGTTCCATCAGTTTTTCCTTGGGCACCCGGCCGGTGAACAAAGCACGGCGGGCCAAACCCATTTCATCAACCCATTGTTTTAGTTGTTCAAATTCATCCCCGTTGCCCACGATTAGCAATAAATAATCACTAGGCAAATACTTCATCGAAAGGATCAATTGATCAACGCCACGGCCCAGGTTAATGGCCCCCTGGTACAAGATAACTTTCTTGCCCGGGAATTGTTGCCCAGTTTTTGGCAAATCGCCAGGGGCTGCATAGGGCGGGACATTTCGGATAGTTTGAAACGATAGCTTGTATTTTTGATTATACGTTTCGGTAATGGAAGGGCTTACCGTGTAGCCATAACGAATTTTTGGCAATATCCATGATTCCAGCTTTTCCCATATCATTTTAACCCGTGGCCGGGCAACTAACTCGGGCACTTCCGTGAAATACTCGTGGCTATCGTACACCAGGGGAACTTTTTTTATTTTGGATACCAGGAAATTGGCCAACAAGGTATCCAAATCATTGGCCACCAGGATATCATAATGCCTGGGCAACAAGTAACAAAACAAGCGGAAATTAAAACATGCATAAAACAATGGCCCCTTTGTAAAAAGCATCCAGAAACGGTGGGTTTTATATGGCAATTCTGGCAATGCCGTGCTATAGGGCAATTTTCGCCCGGTAAGGGTAGCTTCAGCACCTGTTTTCATGAGGCTACGGATAACCTTATCGACCCGCTGTTCCGTCAACAGGTCATTAATCACGGAAAAATGTATTTTTCGCACGGGCTTGTTCAAATCACGAACTTTAATCTTGTAAAAATAATCAATCCAGCGTTTCATTCATTATATTCGCACAAAAATCTCTTGCATGATCGAGCTACACGATAATTTTTCCTTGAAAAAATGGAATACTTTTGGGCTGGAAACCAGGTGCAAGCAATTTGCGCGCCTCTCGGGCACAGGAGAGGCTATTTCATACCTGCAATCGCTTAACCAGCAAAAGCAGCCTTATTACATCTTGGGCGGCGGGAGCAATGTGCTGTTTAGCAAGGATTTTGACGGCACGGTTGTGCACCCTGCCATTAGTGGCCACGAGTTCGTGAAGGAAAATCAAGAACATGTTTGGATAAAAGCCTGGTGCGGTGAAAACTGGGATTCATTCGTGGAATACTGCGTGAAACAGGGGTTTGGCGGGATCGAAAACTTGTCACTTGTACCAGGTAACATGGGCGCTGTCCCGATCCAAAATATCGGGGCCTATGGCACAGAAGCCAAGGATTATATCGAAAGCGTGGAGGTTTTACACCTTGAAAAAGGAAAAATACAAAACATCGTGAACCAAGCCTGCCGGTTTGGTTATCGAGATAGCATCTTTAAACATGAATTAAAAGGTAAAGTGCTTATACTTTCTGTTCTTTTCAGATTATCCAAAAACCCGGCATTTAACATTTCATATGGCCCCGTGGCCGAAGAAGTTAAAAAACTGGGCGGTGCCAGCTTGAAAACCATACGAAAAGCTATTATCGGGATACGTGAGGCCAAGTTGCCCGATCCGGAAAAAATCGGGAACGGGGGCAGTTTTTTTAAAAACCCTATAATTTCCACGAATTATTTCAAGCAATTGCTTAAAACCCATGCTTCCATGCCCAGTTATCCCGTTGACGAACAACATGTAAAAATCCCGGCAGGCTGGATGATTGACCAATGTGGATGGAAAGGCTACCGGGAAGGCGATGCCGGGATACACGAAAAGCAAGCCCTGGTATTGGTAAACCATGGAAAGGCAACGGGAAAAGATATCTTGGACTTGGCCAGCAAGATAAAAAAATCGGTACACGATAGCTTTGGCGTTTGGCTTGAAGAGGAAATAAATATCATTTAGCCTACCTTATACCCAACCCGGGCAAGCCAGGAACAAAATAACCTATACTGATCGCGAAAGTGATTAATCCTTGTTATGGTTTATGCTTTTAGCATGATGTTTTTAAAAATGCTTATTAGGCCAGGCGCGTGTGTCAAAGTAAAATTATTAAATTATTATGTTATCGCCAAATCCTTTTCCGGTTCAAGGCACGTTGGTATTTCCTGGCATTTTGCAAGTGTTCCCTCAAGTTGGTTGAAAACTCGTGATAGCCCGAGAAATCAGCTTTCGCGCAAAAATAAAGGTAATTATGCTCCTCAAAATGTAATACTGCATCAATGGCCGCGATCGAGGGCACCCGTATAGGGCCAGGCGGCACCCCCCTGTATTTGTATGTATTATATGGTGAATCAATATCAAGGTGCCGGGTCAACACGCGTTTAATTTCAAAATCCCCATGGGCAAACTTGATGGTCGGGTCTGCTTGCAGGGGTATCCCCCGTTCTAACCGGTTAATGTAAACGCCGGCGATGGTGGGCATCTCGTCATTTCTCCGGGTCTCCTCGTCCACGATAGAAGCCAGGATAGAAACCTCCATTTTATTTAAACCCGTGGAAGGTAACCTGGCTTCCCGTTCTTGGCCCCAAAAACGATGATATTCTTCCAGCATCCGCTCAAAAAATCCATTGGCCGTGGTATTCCAAAAAAACTCGTAGGTATTGGGGATAAACATTGCCAATACTTCCCCGGGGGCCAGCGAATAACGCTTTAAATAACTGGTGTCGCGCAATATAGAATCAAGGGCCAAAGAATCAAGTTCTAGCTGGTTTGCAATCACTCCCGCCAATTTTGCCTTTGTACGAATATTATTAAAAGTAACATCCACGGGTTCTTGCTGTCCCGAGAGTAACCGGTTTATGATCTTGTTGTTTCCCCATTCCTTTATAATCTTGTAGTTACCCGGCTTCACGTACCGCGGGTAATTTTTTATCCTGGCCAAAAAATCAAAACTTTTCACGTTCCCGATAAGCTGTTTTTCCTGAAGTATTTTTTTTACCGATTGATAACTATTGCCAGTTGGTATTTTAACAAGAACATACTTGTCTTGAAAGCCGGTGTTGCTTTTGTAGGCAATGTAATACAAGGAAACAACCAAAAAAATAAAAATAAAAGCAAAGAATATCCCCCCACCAATCAAAATCTTCCTGAATCTCTTCACCATATATTATATTTTAAAAAAATTTATTTTAATTTTACTCGTTATTATAAAAAACGTACATTGCAAAATTAAGCTATATTTGAGATTAATTTTGTATGATAATACATTTTATATTTTATTTTTGTTGCTCAAAAAGAATAAAAAAAAATCATGAACTCAACGGGAAACGCGAAAATATTAGTAGTTGACGATTCTTCTGTCAACAATTTTTTGCTTGAAAACGTGCTGGAAGAAAAGGGTTATACTTTACAAATAGCCTACAACGGGAAAGAAGCACTACAATTTATTGAAAACGAACCTCCGGATTTAGTCCTGCTTGACATCATGATGCCAGGCATTGACGGGTACGAGATCTTGCAAAAAATGAATGCCAATAGCAAAACCAGGGGTATTCCTGTAATTATGGTCACCTCGAAAAGCGAAGAGTCGGATCGGACAAAAGCTCTCGAGATCGGGGCCATCGATTACGTGATGAAACCAATTGATATCGAGGAGTTGTTAGAAAAAATAGAGGACGTGATTAATAAAAAATAAAAGCTCTTCTTTTTCTCAGAAGAGCTTTTATTAATGATCCTTGATCCTTTATTTTAACTTGCCCAGGGCATTTTTTACCCTTTCTATACCTTTTATAATATTTTCATCAGAAGTGGCGTACGAGATGCGCATGTTGTCCCGTGCGCCAAAGGCCATCCCGGGTACCATGGCCACGTGGGCATTGTTCAGGATATACAAGGCAAGATCAAGTGAATGTTTTATCTCCTTGTCACCGTCTTTTTTACCAAAATACGAACTCATGTCAGGAAATACATAAAAAGCGCCCTTGGGCACGTTTACTTTTATTCCTTCAATGTCCTGTAAAAGCCTAATTATCAAATCTCGGCGGCGTTCAAATGCTATTTTCATATCAAACGTGGGTTTCATATGGCTTGTCAAGGCTGCCAAAGAAGCCCTTTGAGCTATTGAATTGGCCCCGGAAGTAACCTGGCCTTGTAGCTTGGCACAAGCCTGGGCTATCCAAACAGGTGCAGCGATGTAACCGATACGCCAACCCGTCATGGCAAAACCCTTCGACACTCCATTGATTATCACTACCCGGTCTTTAATCTCGGTAAATTGGGCAATGCTCTCGTGTTTTCCAACGTAATTTATGTGCTCGTATATTTCATCAGACACCACAAATATATAGGGATACTTGGCCAAAACATCAGCAAGCCCTTTCAGCTCGTCCCTTGTATACAAACTGCCCGTGGGGTTAGAGGGCGAATTCAATAATAATACCTTGGTTTTTGGGGTGATAGCCATCTCAAGTTGCCCCGGGGTAACCTTAAAATCATTTTCTTGTGAAGTTTCAAGAAACACGTTTTCCCCATCGGCCAATTTTACTTGTTCCGCGTAGCTTACCCAGTATGGTGTAGGCACGATAACCTCGTCCCCCTTGTCCACGATAGCTAAAAACACGTTGGCCAATGAATGCTTGGCACCACAAGAAACAACAACCTGGTTGGTATCATAATCCAGCTTATTTTCATTTTTTAACTTGTTCACGATGGCTTCCTGCAAGTCTTTGTAACCAGGTACGGGTGGATAATGGGAATAGTTCTCGTCGATAGCTTTTTTGGCCGCCTCGCGAATGTGGACCGGGGTATCAAAATCAGGCTCGCCCACGCTCATGTTAATAACATCATGCCCCTGTGCCTTTAATTCGCGGCTTTTTTGGGACATGGCAATGGTTGCCGATTCCGATAAGTTTTTAATTCTTTGTGCTAATGCTTCCATGTAAATGATTTTCCTCTTTTGTAATGGTCAAAAATTCGCCGATAAAAATACATATATTCTTAATATTTTAAGTAATATTGTAATGCATTTATCGTTAAAAAATTTATGGAACTACTGGAGATATTAAAATATACCTTGCCCGCGCTCATCGTCTTCCTCACGGCTGTAATTATTATTCGCCGGTTTATTAAAAACGACCAGGAAAGAAGGCGTTTTGAAATCCGCGTGATGAACCAGAAAAACATCACGCCCGTGCGCTTGCAGGCATACGAGCGCATCGTGTTATTTTTGGAACGCATCGCGCCCGATTCCTTGATCATGCGGTTAAACGAACCCAATCTAACCGCTGGCGAACTACAGTCAAACATGCTGAAAACCATCCGGGCCGAATTTGACCACAACCTTTCACAACAAGTATACGTGTCGAACCGTGCCTGGGAAGTAGTAAAAAGCGCCAAAAGCAATATCATTAAAATCATTAACACGGCGGCGGGCCCTGTTAAACCAGATGCCCCGGCATTTACCCTAAGCAAAAGGATCCTGGAGTCCATGATGAAGGTAAACAAATCCCCCACGACAGTGGCCATAGAGTTCTTGAAAGACGAGATGCATAGGCTTATTTAACCCCTATCTCGAGGTTTTATCTTCGCGAGAATTTATTCACGGGGGTTTATTGATGAAATTGAACATATGTGGCCCAAAACCTGTTAATGTATTATAATCCCCGCCTTACAATGGATAGTATTAATAAATTCCTTATAATAACCGGGAACAGCCCATTGCCGGAAAATTTTCAATTATTCCTTGAAAAATTTTCTCCAAGAATACTAGTCGCACCTGCCAATAAAGATATTAATGACATAATAGAAGATATAATCATATATTATCCCCAAGATGGCGCCCGGGAAGGGATACTTGAAAATATTATTCACCAACATCCCCTTAAGCCAGTTGGCGTTATCACTTCCCTTCCTCTCTTGCCATCATATTTGACCTACTTGAACGAGAAAAAAATATCTTTTTTGCTACCCGATGATTTGACCAGTGAACAGTTGATCAGTGAATTGAAAAAAGAAGACGAAAAAAAATTTTCCCCTGCCACCAAGTTCCCGCTCTTTTTAGGCACAGCAAAATATATAGGCAAGAGAAGCCGGGATGTTACAACTGAAAAAGAAACCCTTGACGAATTAAATATTTACAAGAAAAGGTTGGAAACGATCGTGGAAGAAAGGACCCGGGAATTAAAAAAGAGCGAAGAAAAATTTCGCTTGCTATTTGAATCGGCCAATGATGCCATCTTTATATTGAAAGGGGAATTTATTATTGGATGCAACCAAAAGACCCGTGATCTTTTCGGATACAAGTGTGCTGAAATCGAAAACCTGACACCTTTTGATTTAAGCCCAGCATTTCAACCCAACAGAATACCATCAAGACAAGCGGCAAAAAATCAAATAAAAAAAGCCCTTGAAGAGGGGACAAACATCTTTGAATGGGTACACCAGACAAAAGACGGGAAACCCTTTCAGGCCGAAATCTCGCTTAACCGGTTCTTCCTTGATAACGAAGCATATATACAGGCGATTATTCGTGACATTAGTGAACGAAAAAAAGCCCAGGAAATCGAGCGAAAATTTCAAGCAATTTTTAACCAGACTTTTTCTTATATAGGCCTATTGGACAACAAGGGGAAAATCATCGAGACCAACCAAACGGCCCTTGCCACCATTAACAAGGGCATTGAACAACTTAAAGGCATGTTATTTTGGAATGCCCCCTGGTGGGGCCATTCAAATGAAACAATAGAACTCGTGAAAAACGGGGTGCAAAATGCCATGCAAGGTAAATTTGTCCGTTTTCAAACAACTACTTATGATATAGAAGGCAGGGAAATAGCGGTGGATTTATCCTTTAAACCGGTTTTGGACGATCAGCAAAATGTTCTTTTTATCATCCCGGAAGGGCGCGATATCAGTGAACAAAAAGCCTTGGAAAACAAGATGAAGGAAAACATCGAGTTTTTGTCCATCCTGCTCAAGACCATCCCCATTCCTTTTTTCTACAAAGACGGCAAACTGGTATATAAAAGTTGTAACAAGGCCTTCGAAAATTTCACGGGATTTTCTAACGAACAGATCATTGGCAAGAAGGTGTATGACCTTTACCCGGCAGAATTGGCCAGGGTGTATGATGAGTCTGACAAAAAAGCCCTATCAGAAAAAAAACTTATACGGTATGAAAAACCCCTGTATAACCGGGAAGGAAAAAGCCGGAACGTGATATTCTTTAAAAATGCTACCCTTGACACGAATGGTGACGCCACCGGGGTGATCGGGATGGCCTTGGACATTACCGAAATAAAAGCCATGGAAGTTAAGCTTAGGAAAAGTGAGGATAAATTCAGGAATATCTTTAATAGTAGCACGGACGGGATCCTTATTTCGGAAATTAACGGCAATATTTTGGATGCCAACGAATCTTTGTTAAACGTGGTGGGTTATTCTAAACACGAGCTCGTGATCATGGCTACCCGGGAACTTATCCTACCTACTTACCTAAACATGATTAAAGAGCGGATAGAAATAATTGCCCGGGACAGACCCGTGGACCCTATTGAAATTGAAGTAAAAACAAAAGATAACGTGATTATCCCCGTCGAGATAAACAGCCGCTTGATCAACTATGACAACCAAAAGGCAATTTTAACTATCGTGCGGGATATCCGTGCCCGAAAAGAAATGGAAAAGAAATACATGGATGCCATCGTGGAAACCGAGGAGAAAGAAAGGGAAAGGCTTGCACGTGATTTGCATGATGAAATCGGCCCCCTTCTTTCCAGCCTGAAGATGTATATTTCCAGCCTACAGCCCACGGGCAAAAAAGAACGTGAAGGGTACATCCTACAACAAATGATATCCCTTGTTAATGAAGCTATTCAAACCGTCCGTTCCATTTCCACTGATTTGTCCCCCCACGTCTTAAACCAATATGGATTAGAAGCGGCGCTGGAATCGCTTATCCAAAAAATTGAAAAATTGATTGAAATAGATTTTCAAAGCAATTTGAAGGAAGAACGCTTGCCCTCGAATATTGAAATTATTTATTACCGCATCATTAAAGAATTAATTAACAACACGTTGAAGCATGCCGGCGCGTCAAGGATCAAGATTGGGCTGCAACGCTACGACAACACCTTGTACTTGTATTACAGTGACAACGGGAAAGGCTTTGATTTTCAAAAAACCATTGATAGCAAGGAAAAAGGAATCGGCCTGACCAATATCATGAGCCGGATCAAGGCAATTAACGGAAAATTCTCTGTTTCTGGTGGTATTGGAAAAGGGTTTATACTTGAATTATATTGTTCAATTGCTTAAATTGCACCCGAATTTATCATGAAAATATGACATCCTCCAGCATAATCATAGTAGACGATCACCAATTGTTCCGGGAAGGTTTGAAATTTATCCTGAACGAGATGGACGGGATCGATATTATTGGTGAAGCAGGAAACGGCACCGAATTCCTTCACTTGATAGAAGCTTATAAACCCGACCTGGCCATCATTGATATCCGGATGCCCGGGATGGACGGCATCGAAGCCACCCGGAAAGCCCTTGAACTATACCCCGATATAAAAATCATGATCATTTCCATGTTTGGCGAGGAAAGATATTATACTTCTTTGAGTGACATGGGGGTAAAAGGTTTTATCCTGAAAGACTCGGACAACGAGGAATTAAAACACGCCGTCAATACCATCCTGAAAGGCAATTCATACTTTTCACAAAAATTACTCGTGAACCTGATCAAGAACAAAGAACAAAAACAAGAACTTGACATCACCCGGCGCGAACGGGAAATCCTTACCCTCATTTGCAAGGGCTTTTCATCCTACCAAATAGCCGAAGAATTAAATATTAGCGAGCGGACCGTGGAAAGGCACCGTTCCAACTTGCTGCAAAAAACGAATTCCAGTAACTCCATAAGCCTGGCAATCAACGCGTACAAGGACAACCTGGTAGACATATAGCCATATTTGGCGGGAAACACCCATGAATAATTGGGTGTATTTTTTCGCGAAACCGCGCATTCTTGCCTAGAAATATTTTTTTAAAATTCCTGATCTTTGTAAAGGTATTAAACGCTAAAATTATGAAAAACAAATTCAATATCGTAATCGCTGATGATAACCAGCACTTTTGTAACGCGTTAAAGTTTTTGCTTATTCATCATTTTAATGATAGGATAAACCAAGTTTTTATTGCCCATGATGGCAAAGAATGCCTCGAAACCATTCAGGAAAACCTGGTCGACCTTGTTTTCATGGATATTGACATGCCCGAAATGAACGGGGTTGAAGCCACGAGAAAAATTGTTTTACAATATCGGAATATCAATGTTATAGGGATTTCTTTCCATTCTGAATTCGAGAAAATCCAGGAAATGATCGAGGCCGGGGCAGTAAATTACCTGGTGAAAGAAGAATTAAGCCCGGAAAATATCGAGCCGTTCTTTAAAACATATGTTCAAATAATATAAAAATCTTGCTTTGCTTTTCCAGTTCGTCAATCAGGGGGTTGCTTTTATTAGCGACTCCCTTTTTTTATTTAAAAAAAACCCCGGCAAAGCCGGGGTTTTATTCTATTTTATTAACTCTACGCTACGTTTCACGAACTTGGTAAGCTCCTCGCCTTTTAACATGTTGTTGGCCAAGAGGGCAAGGTCAATCAACTGCTTCACCACCTTGTGTTGGCCTCCAAATTTCTCTAGTTGCCCTTGTTTTTCAGCATTTAAACCATCAATTTTCTTTTGCAGGTCTTCTTTCTTATCTTTTTGTTCTTGTGAAATTTCTTCTTCTTTCTTCTTTTCCAGTTCCTCGTTCAACTGGTCCAGCTCAGCCTGCAAGGGGCTTATCTTTTCTTTTGTTTCTTTTACCTTGTCTCCAACCTTGCTCTCTTTGTCAGCGGCAATTTTAACCACGAGGGGGTGGTTCGCGTTCACGGCAAGGTTGTAGGTTTCTGGCAACTCTCCGTAAAAGCCCATGCCGCCGCCCATTTCCGACATATCTTTCATACGCCGCATGAATTCCGACTGGGTGATCACGATAGGTTGTGCATTCTCGCTCATGCTTTCAAAAACTACATGATATTTGGCTTTATCAGGCACTTGGGCAGCAAACACGGGAACCATGTCTTGTTTCTGTTCTTCCGTGAGTTTCGATTCAAGCTTCTCGTCTTTCTCGATAAGCTTGTCCACGATGTCCGAATCCACGCGAACGAAACGGGAATCTTTAAATTTCTGTTCCAGTTGGTTCACGAAATGCGTGTCCAGTTGGCCATCCATCAACAACACGTCATAGCCTTTGGCCTTGGCTGCTTCAATGTAATTATGCTGATCCAGCTGGTCGTTGGCGTATAGGTAAACCAGGTTCTTGTTTTTATCGGTCTGGTTTTCTTTAATCAGGTTCTTGTATTCTTCAAAAGTATAGTACTTTCCATCGGTATTCTTGAAAAGGGAAAATTTCTCGGCCCTTTCATAAAATTTTTCATCAGTGATCATCCCGTACACGATAAATAATTTCAGGTGATCCCATTTTTCTTCAAACTGCTTGCGGTCGTTCTTAAATATCTCGCTCAGCTTGTCGGCCACTTTCTTACTAATGTGCCCCGAGATTTTCTTCACGCTGGCATCGCTTTGCAAGTAACTCCTGGAAACGTTCAAAGGAATGTCCGGGGAGTCGATTACCCCATGCAGTAGTGTCAGGAACTCGGGGACTATACCTTCAACAGAGTCAGTAACGTAAACCTGGTTGCAATACAGTTGTATTTTATTTTTCTGGACTTCTATGTTGTTCTTGATTTTTGGAAAATACAAGATACCGGTCAGGTTAAAAGGATAATCCACGTTCAGGTGAATATGGAACAAGGGGTCTTCGGCCATGGGATAAAGATCATGATAGAATTTATTATAATCTTCGTCCTTCAGGTTGGCAGGGGTTTTTGTCCACAGGGGCTCCGTATCGTTGATGATCTTGTCCTTTCCCGTGTCCACTTCCTTGCCGTCTTTCCATTCTTTCTCGGTTCCAAAAGCAATAGGCACGGGCAAAAAACGGCAGTATTTAGTAAGCAGCTCGTTAATCTTGTGTTCCTCTAAAAAATCCTTGTTTTCATCGTCCACGTGCAACACCACATCGGTACCTACCGTGTCTTTCCCGGTTTCTTCCATCGTGAATTCCTGGGTACCCTCGCATGTCCAGTGAACGGCCTTGGTATTTTCCTGGTAGGATTTTGAAATAATTTCAACTTTTTTGGCCACCATGAAGGATGAATAAAAGCCCAAGCCAAAATGTCCGATAATAGCCTCGGCCGAGTCCTTGTATTTATCAAGGAATTCGCCCGCGCTCGAAAATGCTATCTCGTTAATGTACTTGTTTAACTCCTCCATTGTCATCCCGATGCCATGGTCAGAAACCGTTATGGTTTTTTTCTTCTTGTCCACGCTTACGCGGATGGTGGTGTCGCCAAGTTCTTGCTTGTAATCACCAGCGCGGGCCAGGGTTTTTAACTTTCGCGTAGCATCCACGCCATTGGATACCAGTTCCCGAAGGAATATTTCATGATCAGAATATAAAAACTTTTTAATAATTGGGAAAATGTTCTCGGTACTTACACCAATTTTACCTTTTTGCATGATTCTTTCGCTTATTTGTTCAACATTTTTGTCAGCAGTTATTCAAAGGGCATGCCAAGCAAACAAAGCTGACAAAACGTCATTACGCGACAAGCATGTTGGGGTGGTTTTTTATTTCTCATGGGCATCTCTAAAAAGCCCTTTCTATTCCAATCGGTTGGAATAATAATCCTACGCCTTGGCTAACTTGTTTTTACCCCTGTCCAGTCAACCAAATTTTTGGTTTCGGCAAAGTGGTTTTGTTTGCCGAAAAGAAAATCATTGTCCCGTTTATCTCCCTGGTAGCACATCATGGGGTGAGATGAAGTGTAATAGTGTTTTAGTTCAATGCCCTTGGTAATCTCAAGGGCATGGTTTCCCCATAAAAACCAGGTAAGCCCTGGTTTTGTAGCAAGAAATTCCAATAAGGCACGGGTAAAAGGCTGCCAAATTTTCCCATGGCCCCCCGGCTTGTTCACCTCGCAGGTAAAGGCCGTGTTCAGGAGCAGTACGCCCTGTTTTTCCCAATTAATAAATAACTGGTCAGGGGGCAATAGTTGAAAAACCTTTTCATCCTGGAACAATGAGGAACTTTCTTCCATTTTACTTAAAACCTGGATATACTTGAGGGTTTCGCCGGTATAGGCCTGGTAAATGGCACGGACAATATTTTTCAGGGATACATTGCTGAACTTCTGTCGCCAGGATGTTAAAGTCCTTACCTCGAATGCCCTTCCCGTGGCCACACCGGGTTGGGGATAAGGGTCTTGCCCCAGGATAACGATTTGAATATTTTGCAGGGGAACTTGCAAGAACCGTAACACCTTTTCCTTTGATGGGGTATACCTTGTCTTTCCGGTTTTTTTCTCTATTTCTTCCAACAATCCACGGTGTTCGGTAATAAATCCACGCCATTCGTCATCGGCAATTTTCCCGGGGGCGGGGATAAACAAAGAGGGTTCCATATATTTTGTTCCTATTTTTTCATTTGATTTTATCCACGATATCCGATAATAGCCAGAGAAGAAAAACAACACTTTCATTTAAGGTATCCGCCTATTTGACGGAGAAAGGGGACAACATTTTCATCCCCCTCACCTGCTCCTTATTTCCTTTCCAGGTATATCCCCGCGAAGCTACAAAAAAAAGCCCCGCTATTCTCGGGGCATCGTGATTAAATGGGTGAATATACATGGGGGTTGGCGGCAAGTGGGTCAGAACCTATAACCAACAGAGATAAGAAAACCATTGGAATAAATTGGATTAGATGATAATTTATTTGCAATTGCTCCGGTTCCGATCCCACCAAGTTCAATAAAATATGACGGATTTCGATTTGTGTTTTCAGTAAAGAAAAATTCAAAACCAAATTCTTCATGGAATTTAACCAATTGAAAACCATAAGACTTTTTATTAAAGTCTCTCTCTTGACCACTAACTGATAGAACAAGGAGAGATAATACTAAACAGATTGACAATTTTTTCATGATTCAAATGTATTTATTCAAAGATTTCGGACTTTTTGATTCCTTTTATCGCGTTTTTCCGGGTAATCAAGTATATAATGAAGTGGATTAATAAACCAATACCCCAAAAAATGACTGTTAAATGCACCGTTCTGACATTTTCATATTCTGATTGTAAACCAATTAAATACCAAACTTCTGCAATAAGATTACAAATTATGTATGTTGCTAAATGGAAACGGAATCCAATATCATATAGCGGTAAATTCATTTTATCTTTCTTACCAAATATCCAACCTATTATAAACACTAATATTCCATAGATTGCAGCAATAATCCAAACACCGCTGAAAAGGCAATTTTGAAGCATAGAGCTTAATGAGAATCTAAATGCTATTGTCAAGACAACAAGACCAACTGAAAATGCTATTAAATTTTTTGTTATTGTTTTCATTTTTAATCCTCCGATATGATTAAGTTTTTAATTCGTTCGTTAAAAAAAAGATTTATATTTCTCTCAATGAAACTATTGAGCAATTCAAGGCCTAATTCTGTTAAAAAGTAGTATTTACGTTCGGGACCTTTGTTTCCTTCGCCTGTTTCAAAGTCAACAACTCCGACATGCTGATACTTTCTGAGATTACGGTAAAGACTTTGACTTTCGCAAGTCATGGTACGATTGGATTGTTCTTCAACAAAGGACTTAATTTCATCAACATATTTTTTACCATCTTTCAATGATAGAAATATCCAAAGGGTCAGTTGACCTTTTTTATAAGTTTCTTCCCATGCTGATAATAATTCAGATAATTGATTATTTTTACTCATGATATAATCTTTTTGTATTAATCAACTTGTATTATACAAAGGTAATAGTAAAATATTGAGAAAAACAAATAAATTCAAGAAAAGTGATGAAAATAAATCACCAGCCGCCAATAAGCAGTCATAAAACATTGGGGGCGGAATGGTTAATCAAACGTAGTAGCTCGCGTCAAAGTTCTGTATTGGTTGATACTGAAGCAGCTCCGCGATCCCCAAAGGTTTCATACCACCAAATATTGTAGGCAACGCTAGAGATAGCAACATTTGATACGATTGAGAAATATTTTTATCTTTGAGAGTAAATTGAAATAGAAATATGCAAAGGATAATAGAAAATAATAAGGATAAGTTGATTGAGTTATGTCAAAAATATGATGTGCAGACAATGTATGTTTTTGGCTCAGCCTCGACTGATGATTATAAAGAAACCAGCGATATTGATATCCTGATTTCATTTAAAAAAGATATCTCGATTGATAAATATACAGACAACTATTTTGAATTACAAGAGTTGGTAAAGGATATTTATAAGTTAAGCAGTTCTTTTCCCTCAGATGAAAAGTATGCTCTTGTACAACAAATAAATAGAGCAGCAGTATCAGTTGCATCTAATATTGCAGAAGGAACAAGCAGGAATGGTTGCCAAGAGAAAATACACTTTATTAATGTATCGTATAGCTCATTAATGGAGATTGTTTGCCAAACAGAGATAGCTTTTGAATTAGGATACCTAACGAAGGATGCATTTGAAAATATTTCGAAAAAGGCAAAAAAACTA